>CAYXMO010000046.1:0-14990 GCA_964465935.1 uncultured Rhizobium sp. | reverse complement strand
CGGTCGGCGATATCGACGTCTTGCTGCGCCTCGCCAACAACCAGAAGATACGCGCCCTGGAGCGCGGCCAGCCCGAGCGCGGACTGGAAGTGGCGCGGCGCATGGCCCTGATCGCGCCCCGGCGGGCGGAGTTGTGGCTCGATCTGGGCCGCATCAACGAGACGCTGGGCGTGCTCGGCGCCGCGCGCCAGGCCTATGAGACCTGCCTCGCCTTGGCGGGCGCCGGCGAAGCATTACATAACGAGGCGGTGCTGGCTCTCGCCAACCTCAAGCGCCGCCTGAACTAGGAGTATGCATGCTCAGCGTCGCGATCCAGATGGACCCGATCGAGAAGATCGATATCGGCGGCGATTCGACCTTCGCCTTGGCACTGGAGGCGCAGGCGCGCGGCCACAGCCTGATCTATTACGGCCCGCGCGACTTGAGCTTCCGCGAAGGCAAGGTGACGGCACGGACGCGGCCCTTGAGCGTGCGCGCGGTCAAGGGCGATCACTTCACGCTCGGCGAAGCGGCGGTCACCGACCTGGCGACGATGGATGTCGTGCTGATGCGTCAGGACCCGCCCTTCGACATGGCCTACATCACCGCGACCCACATCCTGGAGAACATCCATCCCAAGACTCTGGTGGTGAACGATCCGGGCCACGTCCGCAACGCGCCGGAGAAGATCTTCGTCACCCAGTTCGAAGGCCTGATGCCGCCGACACTGATCACCGCCGACCGCCGCGAGATCGATTCCTTCCGGGCTGAGCACAAGGACATCATCGTCAAGCCGCTCTACGGCAATGGCGGCGCCGGCGTCTTCCGCGTCAAGCCGGACGACGAGAACCTGGGCAGCCTCTTGGAGATGTTCACCCAGTTCTACCGCGAGCCGGTGATCGTGCAGCGCTACCTGCCCGAGGTGCGCAAGGGCGACAAGCGAATCATCCTGGTCGATGGCGAATTCGCCGGCGCCATCAACCGCGTGCCGGCGGCAGGCGAGGCGCGCTCCAACATGCATGTCGGCGGCCGCCCCGAAGCGACGACGCTGACGCCGCGCGAGCAGCACATCTGCGACACCATCGGGCCGGAGCTGAAGCGGCGCGGCCTGATCTTCACCGGCATCGACGTGATCGGCGACTACCTGACCGAGATCAACGTGACGAGCCCCACCGGCATCCATGAAGTCAAACGCTTCGGCGGGCCGGACATAGCGGGGCTGATCTGGGACGCGATCGAGCGAAGGAAGAAGGGCTGATCCTCGCCTGTGTCGGCGTCAAGAGCTGTTCAAGCCGAAGCGATCAACGCCAGACGGATTCGAGTTTTGCTTTCCAACCCAGGATTTTGTTTTGAGTCGGTCCGTTTGCGAGGACGAGCCATCCGGTTACGGCGACGCTTAAGAGAAATATCGCCAGGCCATAGGGCGGCTGGGCGATCTGGATGATCGATCCTTCAAGACCGACGAGCGCCGCGAACAGGCCATAGAAGATTTTCCACGACAAGTCGCCGCGCCGGGTCTTCGTTGCGAGTGATGCCATCGCCATCGCTTGCCTCCCACCCATTCCCGTCAAGTCTACCGTCCAGACACCCAAACATAGGAACGCCTTCCGGATATGCAAGACGGTCGCCCTTTTGGCCCAAAGACGTGGCGTACGCTGGGCTTCTTGCTGTGGGGCGAGAATTCTGTGCGCCGCACCCTTGAACGCGCGCCAAGGCGCCCCAATTCCAATTCACGGCCAGGAGGGCCCGCCATGAGTCACGATTTCGACTGGATCATCTCCGGCGTCGAGCGGACGACCGACAAGCACGAAGTGCGCGCCATCCATTGGCGCTATCGCCTCCAGCATGGCGACATCGCAGTCGACGAGACCGGCGATCATCCCTTGCCGTCCGATTTCCGCATGACCTCGGACGGCGCATCCAAGGCGGACTACGTCGCCCTTCTGGAGGACGCGCTCGACTACCAAAGCCTGCAGGAGCGGCTGCAAAAACGGCTGCAGACCTTGCTGCACCCCAAGACCGAGGTCATCCCCGGTCCGACCGCTTAGGACGTCAGCCCGAACCGGCTGCGGTAGCGCGGGTCGATGTTGGTCATCGGGAAATAGATGAACACGTCGGTGGTGCCGAACTGGCGGTCGATCACGGCGCCGTCGCCAATGCAGGCGCCGGCGCGGACATAGCCTTTCAAGAGCGGCGGCAGGGCGCGCAGGCCTTCCTTGGGATCGATCGCGTCCTTGGCCATGCGGTTCATCGGCACATAGAGTTCGGGCCGCGCCTTGACCTCCATCCCGGCGGGAATGGGATGGAAATGGTGCATGTAGGATAGCGCCAGCGCCAGCGCCTCGGGATCGGTGGTGGCGAACGAGGCGCAGCCGAACATGAGGTCGATCGAGAAGCGCGCATTATAGGCCACCAGCCCCTTCCACAGCAGCTGCATCGTCGTGGTGCGCGAGCGATAGGCCTTGAGCACGCAGGAGCGTCCGAGCTCGAGCAGGCGCTTGCCCTCATAGCCGGCGAGCATCTTCGACATGTCGAACTCGCCCGCGGTGTAGAAACCGCCGGCGCGCGCCGCGTCGACGTCGCGCGTCAGCCGATAGGTGCCGACGACCAGGGGCTGTCCGTCCTCGCCGCTCGCCGCGCGGTCGACCACCAGAAGGTGATCGCAGACGTCGTCGAATTTGTCGAAGTCGCGTTTCTCGTCGCGCATCTGCGGGCTCGGCACCGCCGACATTTCTTCGTAGAAGACGCGGTAGCGCAGCTTCTGCGCCTGCTCGACTTCGCTGTCGGTTTCGGCCAGCCGCACTTCCAGCGCTCCGGCGGTCGCGAGTACGGGCCATTGCTCAAGTCTGCCCACGAGGGAGCCAGGCTCGTGAATGTTGACCACGCGAACAGATCCTTTGGAACGGGCGCCGACTTCTGGAGAGCCAGCTGGCCGCGTTCAGGCGAACCACATTTTACCGCAAGCAGCCGGGGACAGGCAAACCAAGCCTTCAGGACGGACTGGCCGCCGGTTGCCGGCGGTTGTGGACGATGCGGGCCAGGACGACGAACAGGATGACCCCGGGAATGCCGACCAGGCCGCAACCGATGAAAAATACGGCATAGGCGTGGAACAGGTTCGAGCCGGCGCTCAAGCTGTCGACCACCTGGCCCGAGAAGCCTTTGAGGAACTTGCCCAGGATGGTGTAGCTCGACGCCAGCAGCGCATATTGGGTTGCGGTGTAGCCCAGGCTGGTCAAGCTCGACATGTAGGAAACCAGCGCCACGCCCGCGAAGCTGGTGGCGATGCTGTCGAAGATCATCACGGCGACGAAGCTGGGCAGGTCCGCCTTGGAATAGGCCAGCACCGCGAAGGCGGCGATGGCGAGGGCCTGCAATATGCCGCCCAGGATCAGGGCGCGCAGATAGCCGAAGCGCAAGGCACAGAACCCGCCGGCGGCGATCCCGGCCAGCGAGGCGACGAAGCTGAACGAGCCGCGCACCCAGGCGACGGTGTCCTTGGTCAGGCCGATGTCGTGATAGAACGGGTTCACCATCGGCCCCATGATGAAGTCCGGCACCCGGTAGAAGCTGATCGCGAACAGCATCAGAAGCGCGATCCAGCCATAGGTCGCGAAGAACGCGATGAACGGCCCGGCCACCGCGTCGAACAGCCCGCGCAGCGTATAGATCGGCGCGACATGCGCCTTGGCCTCCATCACCGCGTCGGCGCGGGCCGGCTCGGGCGACAGGAAGGTCGCGGTCAGGCCGATGCCCATCAGGGCGCCGTAAAGCGCATAGGAGAACGGCCAGCTCGTGTGTTCGGCGATCGCCAGGATGACGGCGTCGGTCGCGAGCAGCGCGACGCGAAAGCCGAACTGGTAGGCGGAGGACAGCAGGCCCAGCTCGTCATTGTCGGCGGCGGACTCGATGCGCCAGGCGTCGATCACGATGTCTTGTGTCGCGGCGCCGAAGGCGGCGACCAGCGCGAAGGCGCCGAGCAGGACGAGACCGTGTCCGGTCCCGACCAGCGCCATCACGGCGAAGGACACGCCGACCACGATCTGCGCCAGCGCCATCCAGCTGCGGCGGCGGCCCAGGAAGGAGAAGATCGGCGCGTTGACCCGGTCGATCACCGGCGCCCAGAGGAATTTCAGCGAATAGGCGATGCCGACCCAGGAGATGAAGCCGATCGCGGCCAGCGACGTGCCTTCATCGCGCAGCCAATAGCCCAGCGTGTTGCCGACCAGGAGGAACGGGAGTCCCGACGAGAAGCCCAGCACCAGCATCTGCAGCGTCTTGGGCTGCAAATAGGCGGCGAGCGGTCGGCGCGGC
This sequence comes from uncultured Rhizobium sp., assembly GCA_964465935.1. GTDB lineage: Bacteria > Pseudomonadota > Alphaproteobacteria > Micropepsales > Micropepsaceae > Rhizomicrobium. The sequence continues at coordinate 10,697 of CAYXMO010000046.1, read as the reverse complement.
TTCGCCGGCGCAACGGTCGTCATGCAGCCGCTGTTTGGGTCGGCGCGATGTGGGGGAAGAATATGGCGAACATGTCATCCAGCTGGGCGGGGTCGACGGGTTTGGTCAGGAAACCATCCATCCCGGCGTCTTTGCAAGCCCGCTTGCCGGTCTCCAGCGCGTCGGCGGTCAGCGCGACGATCGGCGTGCGGGCGCGCCCCGTGACGGTCTCGCGCGCCCGAATCACCTTGGTCGCCTCGATGCCGTCCATCCCCGGCATGTGGATGTCGGTCAGCACGATGTCGAAGCGGTCGCTCTCCATCGCCTTGACGGCGCCGTCGCCGGAGGTGACTTCGATCACGGTGTGGCCGCGGCGGCGCAGCAATTCGCGCGTCAGCAGCGCGTTGATCGGATTGTCTTCCGCCAGAAGGATGCGCAGGCCGTTGCCGGCGGCGGCTTGCGGCGGGGGAGGAAGCGGCGCCGGCGGCGCGGCGGGCCGCTCCGCTGCCGGCGTGTAGACCGGCTGCTCCGGCCGAAAGCGGATGCGCTCGATCAGGGTCGAACGCCGCACCGGCTTGACGAGATAGCCGATGAAGCCGAGCTCGCGCATGGCGCTGAGCTGCGAACGCGCCGCCGGCGTCAGCAGCACCAGCGAAGGGGTGCGCGCGTCGATGCGATGCGGCGGGTTGGGCTCGGAGTCGGTGCCGGCGTCGACCAGCACCATGTCGGGCCTAGGCCCGAAATCGTCGTCGGCCGCGACCACGGTGCCGCCGGCGGAGCGGATGAGAGCGCCCAGCCCTTCGCGCAGGATGCCGTTGCGCGTCTCGATCGCGATGCTGAGGCCGGCGAGCGGTGCGCCATCGCTCTCGGCCGCCGGCTTGACCACCACGGCGGGCAGGGTGAACCAGAACTGGCTGCCGCCGCCGGCCGCCTCCTCGATGCCGATCTCGCCACCCATCGCCTCGACCAGCTTCTTGGAGATGGCCAGGCCCAGGCCCGAGCCGCCGAATTTGCGCGCATGGCTGGAATCGGCCTGGACGAATTCGTTGAAGATCTCGTCGCGCTTTTCCTTCGGCACGCCGACGCCGGTGTCGCGCACGTCGAAGCGCACGAAATGGCGGTCGTGCCGCGCCACGACATGGGCGTGCAGCTCGACGCCGCCGCGCTCGGTGAACTTGACGGCGTTGCCGATCAGGTTGGTCAGCACCTGGCGCAGCCGCACGCTGTCGCTGCGCACGACCAGCGGCACGTCCTGGTCGACGACCGCGGCCAGCTCGATGCCCTTGTCGTGGGCGCGCGGGCAGGAGAGCTCGACCACCGCTTCGATCAGCGGTCTGAGTTCGACTTCGTCTTCCTCAGGCGTAAACGTGCCGGACTCGATCTTGGAGAAATCCAGGATGTCGCCGATCAGCGTCAGCAGCGACTCGCCGGATTTGCTGATCGCTTCGACATAGGTGCGCTGTTCGGGGCGCAGCTCAGTCTCCAGCAGCAGCCGCGCCATGCCCAAGACGCCGTTCATCGGCGTCCTGATCTCGTGGCTCATGGTGGCGAGAAAGCCCGACTTGGCTCTGGATCCCGCTTCCGCCTTGTCGCGCGCGTCGGTGATCGCGTCTTCCAGCGCCTTGCGCTCGGTGATGTCGCGCCCGACGCTCTGCACTTCGACCAGCCGTCCCGTCGTATCGCGCACCGCATAGTCTTCCCACGCGATCCAGCGCCAGCCATAGGCGGTGCGGACATGCTGGTCGTAGCGCACCCGGGCATGCCCGGTCTCGAGCCCGGCGAAGCTGCCGAAATGCGGCGCGCGGCTGCCCGGATGCAGCTCCGGCGCGAAAGGCCGGCCGACCGCGCGCTGCGCGTTGAGGCCGAACAGCTTGAAGAACGCATCGTTGCCATAGGTCAGCCGGCTGTCGGGGGCGCGGCGGAAGATCGCGTCGCCTTGCGCGTCGACCAGCGCCTTGTAGCGCGCTTCGCTCTGGTTGAGCTTGGCATTGAACGCCGCCGCCGCGGCGAGCGATTGCTCCAGCCGGCCGCTCGCGGATTTGAGCTGCCCCGCCTGCTTGTCGAGGACTTCGGTGCGCTGCCGCGCCACGACGAATTCGTGCAGCAGGAATCCCAGCACGATCGCGACCAGCACTGCGAACACGCCCGGCGCCATCAGCGTGAAGCCGTTGTGCAGCACGACGTCGCCGAACGCGACCACCAGCAAGGCGAACGCGACCAGTCCCAAAAGTGTGCGTAACGCGCGCAAAAGCCGCCAGCCGTCCGGAAAACCCCTCATGGAACCTAGTCCTGAAGAGCTTTCGAAAACCCTTAAAGGGAATGATTTCAGTAAGGTGCAGAAAAGGTTAATGTGCCGGCGCTCAGCCGGGCACGCCGGCGGGCGGGTGTGAAACTTCCAGGAGGATTTTGGATGCGTATTTCGATGCTGGCGATGGCCGGCGCTTTTGTGCTGGCCTCGACGGCGGCTTATGCCGACGACCCGATGGCCAACACCTATGGCAACACGGTCACGACCAAGAACGCCAAGACCGGCGCGGTCGGGACTCTGCTCTTCAACGCCGACGGCTCCTACACCGCCAGCGGCACGACGCCGGACGGCAAGCCGCTCACCTATCCGGGCAAATGGGTGACCAAGGACGGCGGGGCGACACTGTGCCTGACGCCGACGCTTCCCGCCGGCACGCCCAACGCGCCGGGCGAAAGCTGCTCGCCGCTTGCCGCCCATCCGGTCGGGGAGCATTGGACGGTCACCAACAGCGCCGGCGACAGCTTCGACGTGGTGGTCACGGCCGGGCGCTGAACGGCGTTCGGTGAATTTGCCGCGCGGCCGCCGCCGAAAAGGCGTGTCCGCGCGGTTTTTCTTTTTCTTCAAGGGGTTATGTGCCGAGCGGCGCCCAGCCAAGGCGTCCGTCACAAAAGCTTTGCAAAACTGTGATGGTCCTTGCGCGCAAGGCCGGTCGGATGGTCCCAAGTGGTTCAAGGGCGGGGGAAACGCTTGCGCGACCACACCATCCGATCTGGCAATCCGCGACCCATGGCCGACATTGCGCTCAGCGAACAGATGATCAGCGTCCCGCAAAGAGCTATCGCAATCCGCAAGGGCGGTGCGCGCGACACCCGTTTCCGGATGCTGACCCTGGCCGCGGCGCTGGTCGTGCTCGGCATCTTCGCCGGCGTGATCGCCTCGCTGGTGATCGGCGCGATGCCGTCGATCAAGGCGTTCGGCCTGCCGTTCCTGATCACCGACAAGTGGAATCCGGTGACGGAGAAATTCGGCGCCTGGCCGTCGATCTTCGGCACCCTCGTCACTTCGTTCCTCGCCATGTTCATCGCCGTGCCCGTCGGCATCGGCATCGCGATCTTCCTCACCGAGATCTGCCCGCGGGCGCTGCGCCGTCCCATCGGCATCGCGATCGAATTGCTGGCCGGCATTCCCTCCATCATCTACGGCATCTGGGGCCTGTTCGTGTTCGCGCCCTGGTTCCAGGAGCATGTGCAGACTTGGATCGTCGATGCGGTCGTGGACGTTCCGATTCTCCAGGACGTCCTTGCCGGCCCGCCCTACGGCATCGGCGTCTTCACCGCGGCGCTGATCCTGTCGATCATGATCCTGCCCTTCATCTCGGCGGTGACGCGCGACGTGTTCGAGACCGTGCCGCCGATGCTCAAAGAGGCCGCTTACGGCCTGGGCTGCACCACCTGGGAAGTCATGTGGCGCGTCGTGCTGCCCTTCGCCCGCGCCGGCGTGGTCGGCGGCGCGATGCTGGCGCTGGGCCGCGCCCTGGGCGAGACCATGGCGGTCACCTTCGTGATCGGCAACGCGCACCATCTGCCCAATTCGCTGTTCGCGCCGGGTACCACGATCTCGGCGACCATCGCCAACGAGTTCACCGAAGCGCTCGGCGATCTTTATGCCCCCTCGCTGATCTATATGGGCCTGATCCTGTTCTTCATCACCTTCGTCGTCCTGGCCTCCGCGCAGCTGATGCTGCGGGCGCTGGAACGCCGCGCCGGGAGCTGAGCGATGAAGAGCACGGCTCTGATCGGCCGCCGCAAACTGGCCAACCGCTTCTTCCTGCTGCTCTCGGTGGGCGCCGCCGGCTTCGGCCTGGTCTGGCTGGCGCTGATCCTCTATTCGCTGTTCTACAACGGCTTCTCGGCGATCAACCCCAAAGTGTTCACCGAGATCACGCCGCCGCCGGGCGAGGATGGCGGTCTGATCAACGCCATCACGGGCAGCGTCCTGATGAGCCTGCTGGCGGTGATCGGCGGCACGCCGCTGGGCATCCTCGCCGGAACCTATCTCGCCGAATATGGCCGCTACGGCCGCCTCGCCTTCTTCGTCCGCTTCGTCAACGACATCCTGCTCAGCGCGCCCTCTATCGTCACAGGCCTGTTCATCTACGAAGTCCTGGTCGCGCCGCTGCACGGCTTCTCGGGCTGGGCCGGCGCCGTGGCGCTGATGGTCATCGTGATCCCGGTCGTGGTCCGCACCACCGAGAACATGCTGCTGCTGGTGCCCAACGGCCTGCGCGAGGCCGCCGCCGCGCTCGGCGCGCCGCGCTCCAACGTGATCCGCACCGTGACCTGGCGCGCGGCGCGGGCCGGCATCGTCACCGGCGTGTTGCTGGCGGTGGCGCGCATCTCCGGCGAGACCGCGCCGCTGCTGTTCACGGCGCTCAACAGCTCGTTCCAGAACACCGACATGACGCAGCCGATGGCCAGCCTGCCGGCGGTCATCTTCCAGTTCGCGATGTCGCCTTACGAAGACTGGCACCACCTGGCCTGGGCCGGTGCCCTTCTCATCACCGCAACCGTGCTGACGCTCAGCATCATCGCGCGGGTGCTCGAAAACAGAAAGACCTGACCATGGACGCTGCGGTCATCGACAAGCCGAAGGTCGATATCAAGGACCTGTCGTTCTATTACGGCTCGTTCAAGGGTCTGAAGAACGTCACCGTGCCGCTGATGGAGCGCAAGGTCACCGCCTTCATCGGCCCCTCGGGCTGCGGCAAGTCCACCTTGCTGCGCATCCTCAACCGCATCTACGAGCTTTATCCCAACCAGCGCGCCGAGGGTCAGGTGCTGCTCGACGGCGAGAACATCCTGTCGTCGCGGCTCGACACCAACCTATTGCGCTCCCGCGTCGGCATGGTGTTCCAGAAGCCGACGCCGTTCCCGATGACGATCTACGACAACATCGCCTTCGGTATTAAGCTCTACGAGCGCATGCCGCGCTCCGAGCTCGACGGCCGCATCGAGGACGCGCTGCAGCGCGCCGCGCTGTGGGGCGAGGTCAAGGACAAGCTCAAACAGTCCGGCCTGTCGCTCTCCGGCGGCCAGCAGCAGCGCCTGTGCATCGCGCGCACCGTGGCGACGCGGCCCGAAGTGATCCTGCTCGACGAGCCGTGCTCGGCGCTCGATCCGATCTCGACCGCCAAGATCGAGGAGCTGATCGACGAATTGTCGGCCGAGTACACCATCGTGATCGTCACCCACAACATGCAGCAGGCGAGCCGCGCCTCGGACTTCACGGCGTTCATGTATCTGGGCGAATTGATCGAATACGGCCCGACCGAGAAAATCTTCACCGCCCCCGACAAGAAGCAGACCGAGCAGTACATCACCGGCCGCTTCGGCTAGTCGGCGTCGCCGCCGGTATCGCAGGTCGTCACCTGGTTGCCGCAGGCGTGGCGCGCCCAGCCGCGCACCGGCTTGGCATGGGCATCGATGCTGGGCGCCAGCACCGCGGTGACTTCCACCGCGCCGCCCTTGCAGCCATGCACGCGCTGCACGATGTAGGAGTCAGGGCCGTAACCCTTGGCGTCGTCCATCAGCTTGGCGACCAGCTTGTCGGTCCTGCTGGGTCCGGCGCGCAGCACCGTGCTGCCCAGCGTGAAGCCCACCAGCCCGCCGGAAATCCAGCCCGGGCCCGCGAATACCGTCTTGGCCGGCCCGTCGCCATATTGCCCGGTCTGCGCATTCTCGATGAGCAGCCAGCCGTCTTTCGAGCCGATGATCGTGAACTCCACTGCGAAGGTCTCGTCCGAGCCGGCCTCGGAATAGTCCGGCGGCAGGTGGCCGACGACGGGCGCGGTGGCGCTCGGCCCGCTACGGACATTGGTGCCTTTGGGGTCCTTGTCGGTGAGATAGCCTTGCAGCGCGCAGACCGTGGCGCCGCTGCGGTCGACCGCCGGCGCTGCCGCGAAGGCGGGCGCCGCCATGAAGGCGACTGCGACGGCGAGCAGAGCTCTCATGCGTAGTCCGCCTCCGCCGTCTCGTCGCGCGGCGGCGTGCGCAGCACCGCGTTGAACACAAAGCTCAGCGCGAAGCTGACGGCGATGTTGAGGATCAGCGTCGAAATCGCCGCATAGCAGGGGATAGTATAGCCGAACAGGGTGATCGGCACCGTCGTGGTGAAGGTGAAGCCGGCGCCATAGGTCATCGTGATGCCGCTGGCGATGCCCGCCGCCCATCCCGTCAGCAGCGCCCAGGGGTTCAGCCTGTTGGTGTAGAGCCCGAAGATCACCGACGGCAGTGTCTGGATGATGATGATGCCGCCCAGAAGCTGCAGCTGGATCGCATAGTTGGTCGGCAGCTCGATGATGAAGAACAGCGCTCCCAGCTTGACCACCAGCGACACGATCTTGGCGACCTGTGCTTCGCGCGCCGGCTTGCAGTGGGGATCGATGTATTCGCGGTAGATGTTGCGGGTGAACAAATTGGCGCAGGCGATCGACATGATCGCGGCGGGCACCAGCGCACCGATGGCGATGGCTGCGAAGGCGACGCCGACGAACCAGCTCGGGAAGGCGTGCAGGAACAGCGCCGGCACCGCATAGTTGGGGCCGAAGGCTTTGAAGCCGTCGGCATACTCCGGCATGTCCTTGACGCCTGCTGCCACCGCCATGACGCCGAGTAGCGCGATGAGCCCCAGAGCGAAGGAATAGGCCGGCAGCGCCACCGCGTTGCGCCGCACGACATGGCGGCTCGACGAGCTCAAAAGCCCCGTCACCGCATGGGGATAGAGGAACAGCGCCAGGGTCGAGCCCAGCGCCAGCGTGGCATAGGCCGCCTGCGGCCCCATGCTCGTGGCGGTCGCGGGGGCGAGGATCAGCGTCTTGGGATCGGCGGCGGCGAAGATCTTGCCGAAGCCGCCCAGCTCGATCGGGATCACGATCACCGCCGCGATCACCAGGATATAGAGCAGCAGATCCTTCACCAGCGCGATCAGCGCCGGCGCGCGCAAGCCGCTGTTATAGGTGTAGAGCGCCAGCACAGCGAAGGCGATGATCAGCGGCAGCTCCTTGACCGCGCCGATGCCCGGAATGGTCACCACCATGTTGATGCCCAGCCCGGCGATGGCGACCTCCATGCCGACCAGCTGCAGCGCGATGTACGGCATGGTCGCGACGATGCCGGTGACCGCCACCGCCAGCGCCAGCGTGCCGTTGCCGAAACGCCCGCGCACGAAATCCGCCGCCGTGACATAGCCCTTGGCGCGCGCCACCGACCACAGCCGCGGATAGATCCAATAGACCATCGGATAGACGAGGATGGTGTAGGGGATGGCGAAAAAACCCCGCGCCCCGGCGCCGAACAGCAGCGCCGGCACCGCGATGAAGGTGTAGGCGGTGTAGAGATCGCCGCCTAACAGGAACCAGGTCACGACGGTGCCGAAGCGCCGTCCGCCCAAGCCCCACTCGTGCAGCTCGTTGAGGTTGCCGCGGCGCCAGCGTCCGGCGACGAAGCCCATCACGGTGACCAGCGCGAACAGCGCGACGAAGATGACGACGGCGGTGGTGTTCATGACTCGCCGCTCCGCTCGTCGGCGAAATAGATCGGGATCATCACGGCGGCGCCGAGCACGATCCACAGCATCTGGTACCAGTAGAAGAACGGGATGCCCGCGATCATCGGCTCGATGCGGTTGTAGGACGGCACCCACAGCATCGCGGCATAGGGGATCAGCAGCAGCAGATGGATCGGGCGAAAGCGCCTGCGCCTGGATTTTTCTTTCATCGCCGCCCCCGGATTCGAAAGCAAATGCCTAACGCATGCAGCCTATTCCGCCAAGCGCCACATTTCGCAGCGCAGCATCGCGGTGTCCGGGTCTATAACGGCGCGTCGCATCGTTTTGGGGGAGCTCATGCGGATTCTTCTTGCCGGCCTTGTCGGCGGCCTTGTCATGTTCATCTGGTCCTTTATTGCCCACGACCTGCTGCCCTTGGGCACGGCCGGCGTCAGCACGCTGCCCAACGAAAGCGTGACCGTCGCCAATCTCGCTTCGTCGATCGGCGACAAGAGCGGTCTTTACCTCTTCCCGATGGGCATGGACGGCAACGCGCCGGCCGCGTCGGCGGCGACGGGCCCCGGCGGCTTTCTGGTCTTCAACGCCCATTCGCCGCTGACCATGAGCCCGCGCAACCTGATCGTCGAATTTTTCACCGAGGTCGTGGAGTCGCTGCTCGCCGCCTGGCTGCTGGCGCAGACGGTGATCGCCGCCTATGCGATGCGCGTCGCCTTCGTCACCGTGATCGGCGTGGTCGGTGCGATCGTCACTAACATCCCGTATTGGAATTGGTACGCCTTCCCGATGGACTACACGCTGGCCTACAGCGCCATCGAGATCGTGGCGTTCCTCGCCGCCGGCCTGGTCATGGCTTGGCTGTTGAAGCCCAGTACCACGGCGTGACGCTGAGCAGGACGCGCGCGTCCGGCCCGTTGCTGATCTGGATGGTGACGGGCTTGGCGCTCAGCGTGAAGCGCACGCTCTTGCGCAGGCCCGGGCAATTGGGATCGCCCGAATGGCCGGTCGACGCCACCGGCTTGCCGTCCTGGATCACGTCGATCCACGCTTCGCTCGACAGCGACACCAGATAGTCGCCGGCCTTGGGCGCTGGCAGCGTGACATAGCCCGCGAATTTCGCCGGATCGGTCGGCTTGTCCGACGGCGCCGGCAGCGTGACGCCGGTGCCGAGCGTCAGCGTCACCGCGACGGGCGCGGCGCCGGCCATGGCGCCCGATGCGGTGTCGGGGCGCTCGGCGCGCAGCAGCGTCAGCTCGTGGTCCACCGGCCAGCCGAACTTGCTGCACACTGCGTCTTCGGCAAAGGCCGGCGTCGCGGCGGCGAGCAGCGCGGCGACGAGCAGGGCGCGTCTCATGGCGTCTTCAGGATGGTGAATCCTGCCTTCTGGAAGATCGCTTTGGCCTGCGGGCCGCTCAGGAAGGCGAGAAACGCTTTCGCCTCGGGCTTGGCATCCTTCAGCAGCGCCGCGGGATAGACGATGGCGGGATGGCTGTCGTCCGGGAAGGTGCCGACCACGGCCACGCCTTTATCGCTCATCGCGTCGGTGGTGTAGACGATGCCGAGCGGCGCCTCGCCGCGGCTGACATAGGCGAGCGCGACGCGCACATTCTCCGCCGGCACCACCGAGGGCGCGATGCTGTCCCATACGCCCAGCGCGGTGAGCGACGCCTTGGCGTATTTGCCCGCCGGCACCGACGCTGGATCGGCGAGCGAGAGCTTGCCGCCATGCAGCGCGCCCACAAGGTCGAATTTCGGCGCGATCTTGATCGAGGGCTTCTCCGCCACCGGCGCGATCAGCACCAGATGATTGCCCAGCAGGTTCTTGCGCGTGCCGGGGCTCAGCAGGCTTTTCTTGTCGAGATAGTCCATCCAGTCGGTATCGGCGGACATGAACAGGTCGGCGCCGCCCGAGGCTTCGATCTGCTTGGCGAGCACCGACGACGATGCGAAAGAGAAAACGACGTCGTCGCCGCTCTTGGCCTTGTACGCCTTGCCGACGTCGCCCAGCGCGTCGGTCAGCGAGGCGGCGGCGAACACCGTCAGGCTCGCGGCCTGCGCCGCCAGCGGCAGCAGCGCCAGCAACAGCGCCGCGGCGCCGGCGCGAATCCGTCGTGAAACTGTCATGGAAAACCTCGGCCTTCGTCCGCGCACCGTGATATCCGAACGAATATCACGAGTCGAGATCGTCAGCCGATCTGCGCGAGCCGCCGGTAGGACAGCGCCTCGGCGATGTGCGGCCGGCCCACCCGCTCGGCGCCGGCGAGGTCAGCGATGGTGCGCGCGACGCGCAACACGCGGTGATAGCCGCGTGCCGTCAGCCGCATCGCGCCGGCGGCTTGGGTCAACAGCTTCTGGCCGTCGGTATCGGGAGCGGCGACGAGATCGAGCAATTCGCCCTCGGCCTCGGCGTTGGTGCGCAGGCTCTTACCGTCATAGCGGACGCGCTGGATGTCGCGCGCCTTGGCGACGCGCCGCGCCACCTCGGCGCTGCCTTCGGACGGCGGCGGCAGCGACAGATCGGCAGCCGACACGCTCGCGACCTCGACATGCACGTCGATGCGGTCGAACAGCGGGCCGGAGATCTTCGACTGGTAGTCGGCGGCGCATTTGGGCGCCCGGCCGCAGGCTTGCGCCGGATCGCTCAGATGGCCGCAGCGGCACGGGTTCATCGCCGCCACCAATTGAAAGCGCGCCGGAAAGCGCACATGCGCATTGGCGCGCGCCACCACCGCCTCGCCGCTCTCCATCGGCTGGCGCAGCGAGTCGAGCACGGCGCGCTGAAACTCCGGCAGCTCGTCGAGGAACAGCACGCCCAGATGCGCGAGGCTGACCTCGCCCGGTTTGACGCGCAGCCCGCCGCCGGTCAGCGCCGGCATCGACGCCGAATGATGCGGATTGCGAAAGGGGC
>CAYXMO010000045.1:2901-14991 GCA_964465935.1 uncultured Rhizobium sp. | reverse complement strand
CTTCGCCGGCCCGGCGCGCACGATCCAGCCCTGGCGCGCGAACGCCTCGACCAGCGCCGCGCTCACCGCTGCGTTCTGATACTTGCCACCATCCTCGCGCAGCGACATGCGGAAGGCGTCCTCGCCGTCGGGACGCAGATGCGCGCCGGGTGCGTTCAGCTTGCGCAGCACCCGCCGCGCCTCGCGCGCGATCTCGTTTTCGCTCAGCGCGCTCATGGCCGCTGCTCCGCCACACCGCGCAGCGTCGCTTCGAGCCAGCCCAGCGTGCGGTTGAGCTCGGGATCCTCGCGCATCTCCTCGACGCGCTGGATCGCGTAGCAGGCGGTGGAGCGGTCGCGCCCAAAGCCGCGCGCGACGTTCTGCATGCTCATCGCGAACACGATATGCGCCAGGTACATCGCCACCTGCCGCGCCAGCGCCGCCTGCTTGGCGCCGCGCTTGCGCGCCCGCAGCTCGTCGAGCGGCACGCCATAGGCGTGCGCCACCACGATCTGCGTCATGCCGGCGCGCAGCGGCACCAGCGCGTCCGGCTCTTCCTCGAACATCATCTCCACGTCGTCCATGAAAACACCCCTTGCCGCCGTCGGGCGGCGCTGTTGCGTGACGTCCCGGAGGAATACTATCCTAGTTTTGCAGGGTGTTGGATAAAAATACAACCGAAGGTAGGCAAATGGCGGAAAAATTGTCAATTTCGGACCCGCCTATCCACACCTATGGTTGCAATGACTTGGCGCAACCGCGCTCCGAAAACAGGGTTAACGAGTGTTGAAAACGGCGCGGCGTGTCCGACCCAAGTTGTGGGATGGAAGTCGTATCGCGGAGGAAAGTCTCAACCGCGGCGCGTGGTGATATCCGTATGCGGGCCGCCGTCGCGGATGGTCTTGCCGCGATAGATCACGGCGCCGATGAGATTGGGGCGTTGGCGAATCGCGGCGCAGAACGCGGCCCATTGCTCCGACGGCACCCACAAACAGGGCGCACGCGGATCGTCCTCGATGGCGAGATCGACGAGATCGCGGATGGTCATGCGGGGCGGGACTATAGAGGATTCGCCGGCGCTGAATCACCTGAGCGGCGCGTCGTTACGCTGTCGCTAACGACCCTTCGAGGCTCGCTTCGCTCGCACCTAAGGATGACGCGACTGTTACAGTAGGCTCGTCACCCTGAGGTGCGAGCCGTCCGTAGCGACAGCGTGCGGACGCGAGCCTCGAAGGGCGACGGGCCGCCTGCGCGATCGTCCGGCCGCACCGGAACCTTCTAGATAAACGTCAGCTCGCCGCTCGCCGCGGCCTGGGTCTCGGCGACCGTGACCTTGGTCTTCTTGGCGACGCGCTTGCGGCGCTCGTCGCCGCTCCACACCTGGGCGCGCTTGCCGCGGCGGTCGGGGCCAAAGAAGGTCGGCGCCACGATGAAAGGACGCGGCGCCTGGAGCGCCACGCGCAGCTTGCGCGCGATGGTCGCGGCGCTGACCGGATGGGTGAGCACGTCGGTGACGCCGACGTCGCGGGCATGCTCGACCTGGCGCTGGCGGGCATTGGTGTAGATCACGAACAAAGGCGTCATCGGATTGACGATGCCGGGCGCCCGGCGCGCCGCGACCGGGAAGTTCATGCCTTTGAACTGTTCGGCCCCGGCGTCGCAGAAGATCGCGGCGAAGGTCTGGGAGCGCAGCGCCTCGATGGCACGCGCCGATTCAGCGATGGCGGCGACCTGCTTCATGCCGAGCAGGCCGAAGGCCGTGCGCAGGATCTGCACGCTGGCCGGCTTGCCGCCGACGAGCAGGACCCGCAGACTCTTGAGATCCGCTTTTTCGTCCATGTCACCATTACCCCGGCCATCAGCTTATGACCGGTGGCTTAAACCGCCGTTAATCGGGCGATGAGCGCCTTGGGCGAAGGCGTGCCGGCCTGATACAGTCGCGCCATGACCGCTCCCACGTTTACCATCCGCGCACTCGCCGTCTTGCTATCGCTGACGCTGGCGGGTTGCATCTTCTTCGAAACACCGCGGCAGCGGGCGATGCGCAACGATCCCAATTTCCGCGCCGGCTACAGCGACGGCTGCGCCAGCGCCAATGCCCGGGGCAGCAATGTGCGCGGCGACACGGTGCGCGACGACGCCGCCTATGCCGCGAGCCAGCCCTACCGCGCCGGCTGGTCGGCGGGCTTTTCGTCGTGCAACACCGCGCTGCAGCAGTCCAATCCGAGCATCGGCGGCATGCCGGGATCGCGGCCGTGAGCGCCTTCCTGCGTAGCCCGCGCCTGCGCAGCGGCTTGCTGGTGCTGTTCGGCGTCCTGGTCTTCACCTTCGGGACGCTGTTCGCGGCCTATGGCCAGGCCGATCCCTGCCGCGCCCTGGCGGTGGAGCGGGCGCGGCGCTCGGCGGCCGGCGTCCTCGCCGAGCCGTGGACGCGGATAGAGACCAGCCGGATGTCGACCGGCGCCTGCGCCGGCAGCTTGCTCGACTCCTGGGGCGAGCGGCTGACGCACTACGTCACCTGACGACAAAATTAATCGCGCGTTAACCCTTTGCGCGCAGCGTGGACGCTTGACAGCGCATCCCGATGGGCAAACTGTCACATATTCCGTGTACGTTGCACTTGCTCTCTATAAGGAGCGTTTCGCGATGTTGGGTCACCTGGTCTCGAATAACGTCGAATACCGGCCGGCGCATACCTATGCGCCGCTGCTGCCCGACTTCATTCGCCGCGCCCTGGCGGCGCTGTTCCGGCGTCCCTAAGGCGCGCTTTCAACCCCGATAGCGTGTCGCGAGCTGCGGCGATTGCCCGGCGAACGCCGCCAAATCCGCCTGGAACACCGCGTCCAGCAGATCGGCGTTCTCGACCCCGGGGGCGCACACCACTTCGCCGAGCGCGAGCCCGCGCAGGCTGGCGGTCACCACGTCGTCCGCCGACATCCGCGGCACCGCGCTGAGATCGAGCCCCTGGCGTTCGTGGAACTCGGTCGCGACCACGCCGGGGCAGAGCGCCTGGACCCGCAAGCCCTGGCCCTTCAGCTCCTCATGCAGCGCTTGCGACAGCGCCACGATGTGCGCCAGCGCGCCGGTATAGACCGCGCGGCGCAGCGGCAGCCTTTCGAGGGGCGCCGGGCCGCTGAACGCCAGCATGCCCGAGACGTTGACGATGGTGCCCGCGCCGCGCGTCACCATGCCGGGAACCGCGGCGCGCGCCAGCATGGTCGGCGCCACGATCTTCACCTGGAGCAGCTCGCCGGCCTTGTCCACCGGCAGATCGGCGAACGGCATGTAGTGCGCGACGCCGGCATTGTTGATCAGCAGGTCAAGCGGCTCGGCGGCGCACATAGCGGCGACCGCGTCCACGCCGGCCGCGGTGCCGAGATCGGCGGCCAGCGGCCGGACCGTGACGCCCGGGAGCGCGGCGACGAGTTCTTCGAGCCGGTCGCGGCGGCGGGCCGTCACGATCAGATCGTAGCCCTCGGCGCCGAGCCGGCGGGCGAAGGCGCGCCCGATGCCGGACGACGCGCCGGTGACCAGCGCCAGGCGGCGCATGCTAGTACCCGCCGCCCTGGTCGCCCTCCGGCGGCTCCAGCACCAGGATCTGGATGTCCGCTTTCGGCGCGAAATCGGTCAGCGCCGATTCGAAGCGCGTCGCGCTGGTCTTCTTCAGATCCCCGGCCCAGCACATCGACAGCACGTTGCCCGGCTTCAGCTTGTCGATGGTCAGGTGGAACTTGCCGATCGGGCCTTTCCAGTTGTTCGCGGTCACGATCACGAAATCGGTGGTGTACTGGTTGAGCAGCCCGTCATTGCCGGACTTCCTCTTCAGATCGGCGAGGCGCGCCTTGATCGTCGCCACGGTTCCGGCATCGAGGCAGAAATTTTTGTTGTACCAGTCGTGCTGTTCGCCCGGCTCCAGCCCGAAGGCGCCGAAGAAGGTCTGGCCGGTGACCGGCTGGTAGCTGTGGTCGACGCTGACCGGCTTGCCGGCGGGGAAATGCATCTTCCACCAGAACTTGGTCGTGGTCGTCCACAGCGCGTGATAGTTGGGGTTCTGCGCGTCGCCTTCGTTCTCGAGCAGCCCGGCCTTGACCAGCGGCGCGATCTTGGCCGCCGGCAGGTGCTGCAGCGCGTCGTAGCCGCCGATCACGATGTTGAGCGGCAGGCCGGCGGCCTTGACCAGGTCCGTCACGTCCTTGCCCTTGAAGATCGCGCGTTCTTCCGCCGTCGTCGCAACCGGCTTGCCGTCGACCGTCAGCTTGAAGCCGACGAAATTGGGGCCGCCGCCGACCGTGGTGCCGATCGGCGACTCGGCGAGCTCGGCATTGTCGACGTCGGGCAGCGGGAAGGCGACCATCAGGTCGACGTCCTTGGCCCCGTCATTGACGAAGGTGTAGTGGACCTTGACCTGTTTGGGGCTGAGATAAAGGTCTTCGCTCGCCATGCGGATGTCGGCGTTCTTGGTCAGGACCACGACGCCGCCGGCGCCGAGCATGGCGGAGCTGTCGTCGCCCAGCGCCGGCGCGATAAGGGCCAAAGCGCCCGCCAGCAGCGCGGCGCGATACACATTCTTCATGGCAAATCTCCTGTCGAAAGCGGTCAGCGCAGCACCAGCATCTTGATATCCTGGCGCGGCGCGAAATTGTCGGCGGTGAATTCGAAGGTCGTGGGCGTGGTCTTCTTCAGATCGCCCTTCCAACACAGCGTGATCACCGAGCGGGCATCGAGCTTGTCGAGCGTCAGGTGGAAATGCCCGATCGGCCCTTTCCAGGTGTTGGCGGTGGAGAGGATGTAATCCGTCGTCCAGCCCCACAGCATGCCGCCAGGGCGGTTGTTCTCGTCGGGGGCGCGCAGCTTGGGATCGTCGCTCATCGCTTTGAGCTTCCTCACGATGCCCGGATCGATGCAGTAGAGCTTAACGAGATCGGGATCGGGCCCTTTGCCGTCAACACCCTGGCTGTATTGCAGCCCACCCGACACCGGGGTGTAGCTGTGCTCGATGGTCAGCGTCTTGCCGGCGGGGAAATGCTGCGTCCAATAGAAACGCGTCTGCACCGTCCACAGCGGCGCGGGATATTCGTTGTCGCCGTCGATCAGCCCTGCTTTGACGAGTGGCGCCCGCTTGGCCGAAGGCAGCTTCTGCAGCAGGCCGGTGCCGTCATTGGCGGCAAGGTTGAGCGGCAGGCCGGCGGCGCGCACCAGGGCCGAGACGTCCTTGCCGTGCAGCATCGCCTTCTGCTCGACCGTGGCGGCGACGCGCTGGCCGTCGACCGTGGTGGTGAAGCCGACGAAGTTGACCGGATCGGCGCCGATCGTGCCGTAAGCTTCGCCTTGCAGGTCTTCGAGATTGATGTCGGGCAGCGGGAAGGCGACGACCACATCCTGATCCTTGCCGTCATTGGCGAATGCGAAGCGGATGCGGACCTTCTCCGGCGAGACGTACAAGTCCTCCTTCGCCATGCGGATGTCGGCGGATTTGGTGAAGGTAAGGCCGCCGACACCAAGCTCGGCGGTGCCGTCATCGGCAAAGGACGGAGCGGCGAGACACGCGCTCAGAGCCAAGACGGCGGCAATCTTCCTCATGACCATCCCCCGGCGCGACGGCGAACCTTACACGATTTAGCGTGGTCACCTTGTCAGGAATATGGCTCTTATGACCTCTCCCGCTTGCGGGAGAGGTCGGCGAGCGCAGCGAGACGGGTGAGGGCCCGCAGTCTCGCGCCGCACCCTCACCCGAAATGCTTCGCATTTCGACCTCTCCCGCAAGCGGGAGAGGTAATCTGCGTCAGGAATATTTCCTGGGCTCCCACCAAGGAAAATAAGGCGGCATGTCCTTCGACACGACCTGGGGGAATTTCGCCGGGCGCTTTTCCAGGAACGAGACCACGCCTTCCTTCACGTCGGCGCTGGCGCCGCGCGAATAGATGCCGCGCGAATCGACCTTGTGCGCCTCCATCGGGTGATCCATGCCGAGGCCGCGCCACATCATCTGGCGGATCAGCGCCACGCTGACCGGCGCGGTGTTGTCGACGATCTCCTTGGCGATGGCACGGGCGCGCGCCAACAATTGATCCGCCGGGACGACCTCTTGAACAAATCTTCCGGCCAGCGCTTCCTTGGCGTCGAACACGCGGCCCGAGAAGCACCAGGCCAGCGCCTGCTGGATGCCGACGAGGCGCGGCAGGAACCAGCTCGACGCCGCTTCCGGCACGATGCCGCGGCGCGAGAACACGAAGCCGAACTTGGCGGCCTCCGAGGCGATGCGGATGTCCATGGCGCATTGCATCGTGGTGCCGATGCCGACCGAGGGGCCGTTCACCGCCGCGATCACCGGTTTGAGCGACTCGAAAATCTCCAGCGTCAGGCGGCCGCCGCCGTCGCGCACCCGCTCGTCGGACCAGTTGAAGTCCTTGGCGTCGGCGCTGCCGGCATTGCGCTCGGGACGGTCGGCGCGCTGGGTGGCGTCGAAGGTCGCAGCCCCGGCCGACAGATCGGCGCCGGCGCAGAAGGCGCGGCCCGCGCCGGTGACGATGATGCAGCGGACCTCATCATTGGCGTTGGCGGCGCGGAAGGCGTCGATCATCTCGGTCATCATCGTGCCGGTGAAGGCGTTGAGCTTCTCCGGCCGGTTGAGCGTGATGGTCAGGATGTTGTCCGAAATCTCGGTGAGGATTTCCTTGTAGGCCATGGGCTTTGTCCTTCGTTTTTCTGGCCGCGAGCATAGCGCAAACCCGGCTTGACGCACGGGCAGCAAATGCCAGCATCGCCGGACGAAACGTGGAAAGGACCACCGCCATGGCGCAGAAGACGGGCGGCATCGCCTTCAAGACCACACTGCTGGGCAAAGCCGGCGGCGGGCCGACCGGCATCCATGTGCCGGACGCTGTGGTGGCGAAACTCGGCGGCGGCAAGCGCGCGCCGGTGAACGTGACGATCGACGGGTTCTCCTACCGCAGCACCATCGCGATGATGGGCGGGCGCGCCATGCTGCCAGTCAGCGCCGAGCGCCGCGCGGCGGCAAAGGTCGAAGTCGGCGACGCGGTCGCCGTGACGCTACGTCTCGACACCGCAGAACGAACGGTCGATGTCCCGCCGGCGCTCGTCAAGGCGCTGGCCAAGGACAAGGCGGCGAAGGCGGCGTTCGAGGCGCTGAGCTACACGTTCCGCAAGGAACACGCCCGCGCGATCACGGAGGCCAAGAGCGACGAGACGCGCGCGCGGCGGCTGGCAAAGATCATGGCGGGGTTGAAGAAGAAATAGTCGCAATTGCGGCGCCGGGCGCAATGTGCTACATGCGTGCTACATTCGAGGTCCGATATGAAGACAATGAACCTGCGCGACGCCAACCAGCAATTCTCCAAATTGGTCCGGGAAATCGAAGAGACCGGGGAAGCCGTCCTGGTTCTGCGAAATGGCAGGCCTGCGATAAGACTTTCTGCCGTCGCTTCCTTTCGCAGAACTGCGGAAGAACAGTACGAAGCCAAGCAACGGCTTATGGATCCTTCGAGCGCATTTAGGCTGCCGGACGATTGGAAATTCAATCGCGAAGAAAGCCACGACGACGCGCTTTCCCAGCCTGCGCGACAGGTCAACGAAGCGGAAGCCGGCAAGCAGCTTTCGCGTTTGGTCGAGGAGGTCGAGGAGACCGGTGCAACCATCGAGATATTGCGCAACGGCGAGCCGGCGGCCGAGTTGCGGCCTTGGTCACGGCATCGCGCGGAGCGAAAGTTGACGGCAACACAAGAAGCGGCACTCAAATCGCTGTTTGAAACTGCACATCGCACCAAGGGAAAATCGCGAGGTCGTAGAATGACCCGCGATGAAATGCATGAGCGCTAAGCGCTTCTCGCTCGACTCCAATCTGCTGGTTTATGCCGTCGACTTCCGCGACCCTGCCAAGCAGGCGATGGCAGAACAGCTCATCCGCGCCGCCGTGTTGCGCGATTGCAAGATAGGCCTGCAGTCGATTGGTGAATTTTATAATGCATCGACAAAGAAGAAAATTATTCGCCCGGCCGATGCCGCGCGCGAGGCTCTGACTCTGATGACGATTTTTCTGACCTTTCCGGCGACCGGAAAGGCCCATGTGGTCGCAGCTCGCGAGGCGCCCGCCGGCCGCTTTTCCTATTGGGATGCAGTGTTGCTCGCATCCGCCGACGAAGCCGGCTGCACGACCATCCTCAGCGAGGACATGGCGGACGGTGCCAAGCTCGGCAACATCACGGTACGCAATCCCTTCGGCCCCAAGGGACTGAGCGCGGCAGCCACCGCCGCGCTCGCGCCCTAGATCGCGCCCAGCGCCGTCCACATCGCCATCGCGAGGCCGAGCGCGCGCATGTCGCCGGTGGTGGTCGGGGCCATCCGGTTCATCGCATAGCCGAAGGTCGCGCGCGCATCCATATCGATGATCGCCAGCGAGCCGCCATAGCCGCCCCAGAAGATCGTGTTGGGATTGGGCAACGGCAACAAGCCGCCGGCGAGGCCGAAGCCCAGGCCGAAGCGCGCCGGCACGTTCATCACCAGGTCGGTGCCGGTGATCTGCAGCTCCAACACCTTGCGCACGCCGGCTTCCGACAGGAAGCGCTTGCCCTGCGCGACGCCGCCATTGGCGAGGATGGCGTGGACCTGCGCAATCGCGCGCGCATTGCCGGTGCCGCCGGCGGCGGGAATCTCGGCGCCGCGCCAGGCGCGCGTCCGGGTCTCGGCGACCTCGATGCCCGGATTGGTAGCCATGTTCCTCTGGATTTCGCTCTGGCCGGCGAGATTGTCGCCGACCCCGGTGCCGGGCGGCGGCGCGATGAGCTCGGCGACGCGGCCATCCTCCGACGCCGGCAGGCCGATGTGGAAATCGGCGCCCAAGGGCTGCGCGATCTCCTCGCGGAACACGGTGCCGACCGATTTGCCGGCGACGCGGCGGATCACTTCGCCGACAAGATAGCCCTGGGTCAGCGCGTGATAGCCGGGCGCGGTGCCGGGCTCCCAGAACGGCGCCTGCGCCGCGAGCAGGGCGCAGGCCTTGTCCCAGTCGTAGAGCGTCTCCTTGGTGATCGGCTCCTTCCAGCCCGACAGGCCGGCGGAATGGCTCATCAGATGGCTGACCTTGACGTTCGCCTTGCCGTTGGCGGCGAACGCAGGCCAGTACTTCGCGACCGGCGCGTCGAAATCGATCAACCCGCGGTCGGCGAGCAACAGCGCGGTCAGCGCCGTCATCGTCTTGGTCGTCGAATAGACGTTGACGATTGTGTTCTCGGCCCAGGGTTTGGTCTTCGCCGCGTCGGCATAGCCGCCCCACAGATCGACCACCATCTCGCCCTCGACGGTGGCGGCGAATGAGGCGCCGATATCCTGGCCGCTGTTCAAATTCTCGTCGAACTGGGTGCGGACGGCGGCATATTTGTCGTGGGTGAAGCCTTGTGAGGGCATGTCCAGGAACTCCAAATGTCTGTGGCGGGACGCGCTCTGATTCAATGCAGGCCCACTTTGTCATGGCCCGCAACAGCGGGCCATCCAAGTGACGCTTCCCAGCTCTCGCAGAAGTGAGCTCGACCCAACTGGATGGCCCGCTGTTGCGGGCCATGACAGATTGCAAAACGGATAGGGCGAGGCGGCCCTACTCCGCCGCGACGCGGTGGCTTTCGACCGCCGGCGCGGTAAGCACGCCCTTGGCGATCGCCTCGTCGACCGCCGAGATCGCGCGCCGAAGCTCGGTCAGCGAATCCTCGATGTCGATCTTCTGGCGCTCGAGCTTGTGCAGCTGCTCCTCGAACTTCTTGCGCGCGTGCAAGGTCTGCGTCACGCCGCCGTCATGGTGGGTGTCGTAGAGATCGAGGATCTCGCGGATTTCGCTGAGCGAGAAGCCGACGCGGCGGCCGCGCAGGATCAGGATGATGCGGGCGCGGTCGCGGCTGGCATAGATGCGGGTCTGGCCGCGCCGCTCCGGCGCAATAAGCCCCTCGTCTTCGTAGAAGCGCAGCGTACGCGCGGTGACGTCGAATTCCTTGGTGAGCTGACGGATGGTGAAGGTGCGGTTCATGGCGTTTCCCGGAACGCTCGGCTTATCGCCTTGTCGTCCGGCCTCCCTGACAATTTCTCAGTTTCACCACTTTGGATTCCGCTTACGTCAACGTCAAGCCGTTCGAAAATATTTCATGTGACTGACATTACCAAACAATATCAATGGTTTGATTCTGAATGCCAGCCGGACTCGCCCTCCGAGTTCCACCGCCAATCGCAACCGGGCGCGCCGCACGTTAAGAATTGGCGGTCGGCGTTCTTCGGCAGTGTCTGTTGGGAAGGAAGCACCGCCATGTCGCTCTACATGATCTTCAATCAGCTCGGCCTCGCCGGCAAAGCGCTGGTGCTCGGCGTGCACGCCGCCAATCCCGACACCGTCGTGCTGTGCGCCGGCGAGCCCAGCAAGGGCAATCTGGTGTGGTCGATGCGTGAGATCGCGGGCACGCCATTCTTCTTCCTCAAGCAGGAGGAGTCGGGACTCTATGCCCGCTTCGCCGAGCGCAACGGCGTCATCACGCTCGCCAAGCTCGCGCCGCAGGACCGGATGTTCGCGATGCAGCTGCACGACGTCGGCGCCGGCTATGTCGCGATCCGCAGCTATGACGGCAGCATGGCGATGGGCCCGCGCAATGGCGGCCGCGACGACGGCACACGGATCGTCGGAACGCCCTATGCGACCCAGCCCCATCAGCAATGGCTGTTCGGCCCGCCGACCGCGATCTAAGGCTTGAGCCGCACGCGCCGCGCCATCGGCTCGCGCTCCAGCGCCGCTTCGACCGCTTCGAGATCGGCGAGCACGTCCGGCGCGACCTCGGCGACCAGCGCCTGCGTCGCGTCCGCGATCGCCTGCCACAGCGGCGCCAGCCGCGCGACGATGCGCTTGCCGTGCGGCGACAGCTCCAGCAGCTGGCGCCGTGCGTCCTTGGGATCGTCTTTGGCGCGCAGGATGTCGGCGGCGACCAGCTCGCGGCGCAGCTGGCTGACCGCGGCATGGGTGATGCCGAGCAGAGCCGCGATCTCGCCGACGCTGAGCGTGCCGTGCTCGCGCAGCACGCTCACCACCGCGAACCAGCGCGGCTGGAAGGCGCTGTCGTGCTCGCGGTAGAGCGCCTGCACCTGACGGTCGAGGCGTTCGGAAAGCCGGCGCAGGCGCGTGCCGAAGGCGGCGACACCCTTGGAGCGGACGTAATCGGTCATGGGTAAGGACTTACAGGAAGCGCCGGCGCCCTGCAAAGCCGCTCATTGCGGGCAGATGTCCTTCTCCTGCATGAGTTCGTAGAACCGCCCCTGCTGGTCTTGTGCGAAGTCGCACAGCGGCGTGCCGATCGCCTGCGCTTCGGTCGGGCGGCGCTCATAGGCCAGCGTCAGCGCCAGGAGGATCGTGACGGTCTTCTCGAACTCCGGCGTCAGCTTCGCCGCCAGCAGATCCTTGGTCGACAGCGCCTCGCGCAGCTGCTCCTCGGCGTCGGCGAGATCGTGGTCCTTGGACATGAAAGCATAGCCGCGGAACAGATGGGCGCGCGGATCGTGGGGATAGCGCGCCAGCAGGTCGCGCGCCCGGTCGCTGCCGATGTCGATATTGTCCGGCATCTCGGCTTCGGGGATGAGGGGACTGTTCTGCGTCTCCACCACCGCGGCATTGCCGGGCTTGCCGGCGAACAGGACGAAGGAGAACAGGCCGATCACCAGGCCGAGCACGCCGATGCCGGCCGCCGCCATGCCGAAAGCGGGGCGATCCTCGCCGCGCCGCCACGACATCAGGAGCATCACGCCGACGCCCAGCCCCGCGACCACGCCGCCGAGATGACCGGCGAAATCGGTGTGGCTGTCGGCCGCCATCGGGATCAGCGACGGCAGGATCAGGCGCAGCGCCCAGGTCTGCATCTTGCGGCCTTTGGGCCCACTGCGCGCGCTGGAGCCGCAGATGAAGGCGCCGCCGAGCACGCCCATGATCGCGCCCGAAGCGCCGACCGCCGGGATGTCGCCGGGATTGAGCAGGATCGAGCAGATGCCGCCGCCGAGCGCGCCGACCACGAACAATCCGGCGAACCAGCGCGGCCCGATGCGCGGCTCCAGCATGAAGCCGACGATGGCGAAGAC
>CAYXMO010000045.1:0-2801 GCA_964465935.1 uncultured Rhizobium sp. | reverse complement strand
AGGCAGTTGATGCCCTTGGCCATCGGATCGATCGCGTTGGCGGTCTTCTCCACCGACAGCGTGCCGCCCTTGGACACCAGCCAAACCCAGCCTGAACCGAACTGCTCCTTGCCGGCGGCGGCCAACTTTTCGAGCAGCGTGTCCAGCGAGTCGAAATCGCGCTCGATGGCGTGCAGCAGGGCGCCCGACGGCTTGGACGCTTTGGGACTCAGCGAGCGCCAGTAGAAATCGTGATTCCACACCTGGCCGGCATTGTTGAAGATCTTCTTGTCGCCGGAACCGTCGCGCGCGCTCGCCGTCTTCTGCGCGATCTTCTCGAGCGGCATGCCGGCATATTCGGTGCCCTTGACCAGCTTGTTCAGCGTCTCGACATAGGTCTTGTGATGCTTGTGATAGTGAAAGCCGACGGTGCGCGCCGAGATCGCGGGTTCCAACGCAGCCTCGTCCCACGGCAAGGGCGCGAGCGTGAACGGACCAGTCATGGCGGTCTCCTCTAAGCGGGGCTCGCAAGCGATAAAGCCGCAATCGCCGAATCGTTCCGGCCCGAAAAGATGAGCGATTTCGTGAACTTGCCTTCGGCATTGTCACTCGACTTGCACATTGGCCATGTAGGACAAGGCTCACTGCGGGGACATGTTCGAAAGGACCCGACGATGCCGGCCTATGACATCTGTTACCTGGAAGAAGACGGCGCGCTCGCCTGCGCCTTCACGGTGCAGTTCGACAGCGAGATGCGCGCCAAGATCCTGGCGCATGCGATGAAGCCCGCCGACTGCCACCGGCTGGAAGTGTGGAGCGGCCGCGAGCTGGTCTATCACCGCGGCACGCTTGACGACCGGCGCCCGATGCCGCACAGCCAAGGCGATGAGCCTCGATACCTCACAGGCGCTGCTTGACAGGATCGCCGGCGCGCTGGCGCCGGCCGGCGGCGTGCGCGCCGTGGTGCTGGGCGGCTCCAGAGGCCGCGGCGTGCATCATGCCGCCTCCGACTACGACATCGGCCTCTATTACGAAGACGCGCTCGATATCGAAAGCCTGGAGCGCGCAGCGCGGGCGCTGAACGATCAAGGCGCCACAAGAAGCTATCGGAACGGCGACAGCGCCAGCCGCCCGCTGCTCACACCGATCGGCGGCTGGGGGCCGTGGGTGAACGGCGGCGGCTGGCTGACCGTCGATGGCGTCGCCGTCGACATCCTCTACCGCGACCTGGCGCGGGTGCGCGGCGTGATCGCCGAGGTGCGGGCCGGGCGCTTCGAATGCGCCTATCACTACGGCCATCCGCATGCCTTCGTCTCGGCCATCTATGCCGGCGAGATCGCGACCTGCCGCGTTCTGCACGATCCGCACGGCGCCATCGCTTCCGCGAGAGCGATGCTTGAGCCTTATCCCGAGGCGCTGCGCAGCGTCACCATCGCGCGCTTCGCCGACGAGGCGCGCTTCTTTCTGGCCATCGCCCGCAAAGCGGCGGCCAAGGGCGACGTGACCTATGTCGCGGGCTGCGCCTTCCGCGCCGCGTCGTGCCTGCTGCAGGTCGTGTTCGCGGCCAACCGGCAATGGCTGCTGAACGAGAAGGGCGCGCTGGCGCTGGCGGCGAAATTCGCGGCGGCGCCGAAGGATTTGCGCCGCAACCTCGAAGCCGCCTTCACCGAACTGGCGGCGGGCCCGCAGGGCCTGCTCTCCGCGCTGGGCGCGATCGAGGCGCTGGTGGAGGAAGCAGCGGCACTCGCCTGACCGTCACTGCGCCGGCTTGATCCAGCGTTCGGTGTTGGCCGTCTTGTCGATCAGCTGTTCGAGATCGGCGACCGCCTTGGGCATGCCGACGCTGCGCCCGGCATAGTCGGCGACGCTCATGCTGTGGCCGTCAATGGAAATCGCCACGGTGTAGGTCGGCAGGTCGGTGATCGGCGCATGATAGCTGTCGAACAGCCAGAAGAAATCCGCCTTGCGGAAAGCGGCGTAAAGCGCGCGGACGTCCTTCTTGGGAATCGTAGCCGTGACGTCGCCGATGGTCGCGACATTGCGCTCGCCGTGCCAGCTCACCGTGCCGTCACCGGCGATCTCCACCAGATAGGACGGACAAGCGCCGAAGCACATGGTGCGGCGCAGGCTGATCTTGAGCGTGCTCCAATCGTGGATCGCGGGGAAGCGCACGCGATGGACGGGCCGCGCCCGATGCGGCGCCAGCGCCGGCGGCGCGGCGGCGACTGCATCGGCGCCGAGCAGGGCCAGGCCAAGAGCAAGCAGAGAAAGCCAGCGGCGCATGTCGTTCCTCCTTCGAAGCGGCGCGATCATAGACGCGCCAGCATGTCGGAACTAAGGCCGCTGCCGTTAGCGGTCGCGATCATCGCACGCAGCGCGAACTCGACCAGCGGCGCCGTGGCAAGCGCAAAGCTGTCGGCATTGCCGATTCTGCCATGGACGCAGTTGGCGGTGCCGCCGCGGCGGGCGATGAAGGCGTCGACGATCTGCGCAAAAAAGCGCTCCGGCCAGCTGGCATGCGCGCCTTCGGACGAGTCGAACTCCTCGCAGTCGCGCCACACCCGGACGCCGCCCTCCAGCACCGGCACCCGATAGCGCGCGACGATCTTGTCGGGAAAATCGGCGATGCTTTCGGCGTAGTGCAGCAGCGTGACCTCGTCATGGTCCGAGCCGATCAGGAGGAGCTTGCCGCCGGCGCCGACCAGTTTTTCAAACGGCGTGCCGCGCCCAAACGGCCAGGTCTGGGGATGATCGGCCATCAGCCAGCCGGCGCGGGCGCCGCGCGCGCCCATCCGCACCGAGACGCTGTGCGACGGCACCGT
>CAYXMO010000044.1:7303-15017 GCA_964465935.1 uncultured Rhizobium sp. | reverse complement strand
CTCTCGCCGTTCCATCTCATCCGCGTCTTCCGTGCCGTGCATGGCGCAACGCCGCTCGCCTGGGGCGCCGGGCGCAGGCTGGATGCGGCGCGCGATGGCCTGATCCTCACCGGCGACGCGATCGAGGAGATTGCCCGCCGTGCCGGTTACGAGAGCCGCACTGCTTTCGACCGCGCCTTCCTGCGCCGCTTCGCCGCCACGCCGGGCGCGGTACGGGCGGCGCGGCACTAAATTCGCAATTCCGGCGGATGCGCTTTCGCCGGCTTCGCACTACGGTCGCGGGCATTCGAGGGAGTGACGACATGACCGACAAGCTGTTCGCCCTGGCACAGGCCGATGACGCCGCAGCGCTGAGTGCCGCGCTCAAGGGTGCCGACCTGACGCGTCTGCACAACGATGCCGGCGAGTCGCTTTATCGCTTCGCGCTGTTCCACGGCCATGCCAAGGCGGCGGAGGCGATCAAGACACGGGGCGGGCTCGGCTTCCACGATGCGGCGCTGGCCGGCGACGTGGCGCAGCTGGACCGGCAACTCGACGCCGCGCCCTGGGCGATCGATCTGCTGTCGCCGGACGGCTGGACGGCTTTGCACCTGGCGGCCTACATGGGCGCCGATGCGGCTGTGGAGCGGCTGCTGGAGCGCGGCGCCAATCCGCGCATCATGAGCCGCGCCTTCGAGCAGAACTTCGCGCTCCATGCGGCAGCAGCCGGTCACCGCATCGGCAAGGCCGCGCTGGCGAAGCTTGCCGCGGCGACGGGAGCCGATGCGCTGCAGAAGCAAGGCTACACCGCGCTGATGATCGCCGCCGCCGGAAATTTCGCGTCCGGCGTCGAAGTGCTGCTGGCAGCGGGCGCGGACAAAAAGCTGAAGCTCACGGACGGCAAGACCGCCGCCGATATCGCGCGCGACCGCGGCCATGCGGAATTGGCTAGGCTGCTCGACTGAACGGCTCAGTCCTCGCCGAACTTCGCCGCCGCCAGCGCCAGGATCGCGGCCATCGCTTCCTCGGCGTCTGGTCCCTCGGCGGAGATCTCGACGTCGGTGCCCAGGCTCGCCGCCAGCATCATCAAGCCCATGATCGAGCGGGCGTTCACCGCCTGGCCATCCTTGGTGAACAGTATCTCGGACTGAAAGCGCGCCGCCGCTTCGACCACCTTGGCCGAGGCGCGTGCGTGAAGACCCTTCTTGTTGGCGATCCGAACGGTGGCGACGCGCTTGGCGTTCATTCCTTGGCGACGCCCGCGAGGTCGGCCGATCCGGCGCGCATGTATTTGCGGCCCGCGTCGATCGCCTGCTTGACCGCTTCGTCGAGGCTGAGCCGGTTGCGCACGTCGATCAGCTTGATCAGGCTGGGCAGGTTGACCCCGGCCAGCACTTCGATCTTGCCGCGCTCGAGCACGGTGAGCGCGAGATTGCACGGCGTGCCGCCGAACATGTCGGTGGCGATCACGACGCCGCGCCCGACATCGACCGATTTCGCCGCCGCCGCGATCTCGCGCTGGCGCCGCTCGATATCGTCTTCGGGGCCGATGCAGACGGCGCGCAGATGGGTCTGGGGTCCGACCATGTGCTCCATCGCCGAGATGAATTCCTGGGCGAGGCGGCCATGGGTGACGAGGACGATGCCGATCATGATGGAACCCGGATTTGTGGGCCGAAACATAACGATAGTTTGCCCGGATGGAAGGCCTTGACGGCTGCGAAGATTACCCTAAGCGCGGCGCCGAAGCCGCGGCGGCCAGGACTCTTTGCGGCGCCGACACCTCGAACGGATCGAGCTTCAAGACTACCGGACGGGCCGTTTCGGAAAGGTGAAGCGGCGCGGGCGGGGCATAGAACGCGGGCTCGGGCAGGCGCGGCACGGGCCGCGCGAGTTCGATGACCAGCGAGATGACCGAGCGCCTGGCATAGGGCAGCGTGACGATGCCGACGCCGCGCACTTCGAGCAGGCCGGCGATCGTCTTGGGTGGGCGCGCGACCAGGCGTGCGCGCTCGACGGCAAGATCGGTGCGGTCGTCGGAAACCAGCAGCGCGCCGAGGCCGATCAGACGCAGCGCCAGATCG
The DNA here is from genome assembly GCA_964465935.1 of uncultured Rhizobium sp. Taxonomy (GTDB): domain Bacteria; phylum Pseudomonadota; class Alphaproteobacteria; order Micropepsales; family Micropepsaceae; genus Rhizomicrobium. Next base: position 12,954 of record CAYXMO010000044.1, on the reverse strand, counting down.
GATTTGCCGGCGCCGCTCGGCCCCAGGATCAGCACGCCGGCGCCCGCCGGCGCGCCGAACGCCGCTCCGGCGCGGCCGATGCGGATGCAAGTGGCGTGAATGTTCACGCTCATCCGCGCGCCAGCGGCAGATCGACGATGAAGCGCGCGCCGCCCGTCGGACGGTTCTCCGCCTTGATGCTGCCGCCGGCGGCTTCGGCGATCTGCCGCGCGATGGAAAGCCCCAGACCCGAATTGTTGCCGAAATGCGATTGCGGCCGCTCGGTGTAGAAGCGCTCGAAGATGGTCTCCAGATTGTCGGGCGGAATGCCCGGCCCGTCGTCGTCGACGGTCACGCGCACCATGCCGTTGTCGACATGGGCACCGACCAGGACCACGCCGCCCGCCTTGCTGAACGACACCGCGTTGTCGATCAGGTTGCGGAAGACCTGGCCGAGGCGTTCGTCGCGCCCCAGCACCAGCGCTTGCAAGGGCAAATCGGCCGCCAGCTTGACGTCGACGCCCTTGGAGATTTCGGTGAAGCCGTAGACTTCGGCGATCGTCTGCAGGAGGTGCACGATGTCGACGCGTTCGGAGGTCTCGCGGCTGAGTTCGGCGTCGAGGCGCGAGGCGTCGGAGATATCGGTGATCAGCCGGTCGATGCGTTTGACGTCGTTGCGCACGATTCCCATCATGCGGGCGCGCTGTTCGTCGCTGCCGGCGCGGTTGAGCATCTCGACCGCGCTCTTGAGCGAGGTGAGCGGATTCTTCAGCTCATGCGCGACGTCGGCGGCGAAGCGCTCGATGGCGTCGATGCGGTCGTGCAGGGCGCGCGTCATCGCCGAGAGGCTGGCGGCGAGGTCGCCGATCTCGTCGCGGCGCTCGTCCATGATCGGGATGGTGCCGCGTCCGGCATGGCCGCCGCGCACCTCGTCGGCGGCGCGCGCCAGGCGCTGCACCGGCTCGGCGATGAAGCGGGCGAGGAACAGCGACGAGATCACCATCACCGCGACGGCGACGAGGAAGACCTGGATCAGCGTCGCGCGCTCCTCGCGCAGGATGTCGTCGATGTCGCCGCCTTCGGTCGAGACCAGCAGCACGCCGTAGATCGCCTTGAAGCGCTGGATCGGCATCGCCACGGAAAGCACCAGCCGGTTGCGCTCGTCGACGCGCTCGGCGCTCGCCGGTTCGCCCGCGAGCGCGGTCGTGACCTCGCTGTAGACGCGGCCGTTGTTGCCGGCTTCGAAATAGGGGTCGAGATGGGTGAAGGGGCGCACGCCCATCAGCCCGTCATAGAGGCGCGTGACGCCGGTCTTGAAGCGGTCCCACCAGTCGAGCGGCGGCAGCTCCTGGATCTGGACCACGTTGCGCGCCAGCAGATAGCGCGAATCGACGAGCAGATTGCCGTTGGTGTCGTAAAGCCGGCCGCGCAGCCGCGTCGGCGCCAGCAGCTGGCGCATCAGGGGCTTGGCCTGGGCGTCGTCGACGCTGTGGGTGTTCTCGTCGGCGGTGTATTCGGCGATGGTGCTGGCGACGATCTGGGCTTGGCTCTGGATGCCACTCAGCCTTTCGTCGACCAGGCCGGCGCGGTTGGACTGCACCGTCAGCACGCCTGCGATCAGCACCACCAGCGCGAAGCCGTTGAACAGGATGATGCGGCGCGACAGCGCGGAAAAGCGCGAACGCTGCGGAACCACCGCCATGCTTATACCGGTGGGCGAGGCTCAAGCCTCGCGGTAGCGATAGCCGACACCATAAAGGGTCTCGATGGCGTCGAAATCGTCGTCGACGACCTTGAACTTCTTGCGCAGCCGCTTGATGTGGCTGTCGATGGTGCGGTCGTCGACATAGACCTGGTCGTCATAGGCGGCATCCATCAGGCTGTCGCGGCTCTTGACGAAGCCGGGGCGCTGCGCCAGCGCCTGCAGGATGAGGAATTCGGTGACCGTGAGGCGCACCGGCTTGCCGTCCCAGGTGCATTCGTGGCGCTGCGGATCGAGCGCCAGCTTGCCGCGCACCAGCGCTTCCTTCTTGCCTTCGGCGCCGGCCGCGGCGCCGCCCTTGTTGGCTTCAGCGCGGCGCAGCACCGCCTTGACCCGCTCCAGCAGCAGGCGCTGCGAGAAGGGCTTGCGGATGTAATCGTCGGCGCCGGCGTTGAGGCCCATGAGCTCGTCGATCTCCTCGTCCTTGGAGGTGAGGAAGATCACCGGAAGGTCGGCGGTCTGGCGCAGGCGGCGCAAGAGCTCCAGACCGTCCATGCGCGGCATCTTGATGTCGAGAATGGCAAGGTCGGGCGGATTGGCCGACAGCGCCGTCAGCGCCGAGGCGCCGTCGGAGAAGGTGCGGACGTGATAGCCCTCCTGCTCCAGCAGCATGTTGACCGAAGCCAGGATGTTCTTGTCGTCGTCGACCAGCGCGATATTCGCCATGATTCCAGCCCGTTGTAGCGGGTGCTAGTATAGGGCCATGGACCGCAAAGCAAAGCCGGATGACGAAGCCGAGGCGCCCGCAAACGCCTTCAATCCCCGCCGGTTTCGCAGCACCGTTCCCTTCTATGCCCGCTACCGTCTCGCTTACCCCGATTCCCTGGTCGCCAGAGTGGCCGCCCTGGTCGGGCTTAAATATGGCGACCGGGTGTTGGATTTGGGATGCGGCCCCGGCCTTCTTGCGATTCCCTTCGCCAAGCTGGGCATGGCCGTTACCGCGGTCGATCCTGAACCCGACATGATCGCAGCTTGCGCGGCCGCGGCTCGGGAAGCCGGCGTCGAGGTTACCGTGGCGCAAGGCAGCTCGTTCGATCTGCCGTCCGGCGCGTTCCGGCTGGTGACGATGGGGCGCTCGTTCCACTGGATGGACCGCGAAGCGACCTTGAAGGCGCTCGACCGCGTTGTGACCGCCGACGGCGCGCTGGCGTTCTTCGAGGACGACAATCCGGCGACGGCCGAGAATGCCTGGCACCGCGCCCTGCGTGAGATCGGCATCCAATATGGCCGCAACACATCCCCGAACGTGCAGCTCAGGCTCGCGCCGGATTACCGCAGCGACCATGCGCTGCTGCTGGACTCCGCGTTTCCGCGCCTGTCGGGCGTGAGCGAGTTTGTTCGCCGCGACATCACCGCCGATGAAATCGTCGGGCTTGCGTTTTCGTTGTCGACGACGTCGCCGGAACGGCTGGGCGAGCGGGCGCAGGCCTTCGAGGCCGATCTGCGCGCGGCGCTGGCGGCGTTGTCGCCCGGCGGGCGCTTCACGGAGATCGCGGAACTGAGCGCGCTGGTGGCGCGGCGCTAGGCGTCAGGCGCCGCCGGTTCGGCATTCGCGAGCGGCACCAGCCGCGCCCGTGGATTGCCGTACATCGGATCGGTGACGGGCGAGACAAGCAGATTACGGTCGTATTCGAGAACCGAGGCTTCCGCGAAATTCCCTTCTTTGCGAAACTGGTCGATATTTGCGTTGAAGCACGCCAGGGCCTCTGCATGCGCCTCGGCACAGCTCCTGCCTGCCAGGAGCGCCAAGTCGATCGCGATATCGGGTTCGCAAAATTCCCGCTCGTAACTCGGCGAAAGAGCGTATTTGTCATTGTAGCCGAAGAATGCGACCGCGCCTCTCGCGACCAGCGTGCGGCCAAGGCCGGGTTTTTCGTGCGTTCCCATATAGCCGCAATGGCAGGCGAAAAAGTGAAAAATCTTTCCGGTCGCCCCCTGATACGAACACGCGCCCGGGCCGGAAACGGCGATCACTTGTTCGTAGTCCTCGGTACTGCCTTGGAGATACCAGCCTGCGAGATATTGGCGAAAACCATGCCCGCCGGCGGTGACGTAGCCCGAGGCAAAGCTTTCAAGCTGCGCCTTGACCTTGGCCGGGACCATATCGCGCTCGAACACCCGCGTGATCACGTTGTTGAAACGGCTGGCCGTGAGTTGCGGAAACAAAAGCAGCCTGCGTTGCCTATGGACGATCTGCGATGCGGGATCGTTGTCGGTGTTCTGGTCCAATACCAGAAGCCGCTCCACCTTGACGGTATCGATGTATTTCTGGCCGCGAAAGCCGCGAACGATGCCGTCGCCACCATAGGGTATGAGCGTGACGTCGCGCTCCTGGCCGGGCTCGAAGCGGACGGATGTCCCGGCGGGAATGTCGAGGCGCTGGCCGCGCGCCGCATAGCGATTGAAAACCAGCGCGTCGTTGACCTCGGCGAAATGGTAGTGCGAGCCGATTTGAACCGGGCGGTCGCCGCGGTTCGCGACCCTGAGCCTGGTCGTCGGCCGCCCTTCGTTGAGAACGATCGTTCCCTCGGCGGGAAGGATTTCACCGGGGATCATGGCGAGCCGCCCTGCCATTGCGCCGCGACGTCCTCGCGCGCCATCTCGATCGCGCGCAAGGCGAGGGCCATCAGACGGCGGCCCAACTCGGACTGCGATTCCAATTCGCGTATGGCCCGGTCGCGATCGATCAGGCCGTAGCTGCTGTAAACGAGGTCGGACCATTCGCCGGCCAGCCAGCGGGCCTTGATCAGCGCGATCGCCTGCGCTGCCGGCAGATCGCGGTTCGGCGCGGCGCTCGCCGGCGCGCGCAGCACCTGCTGCAACGACACCAGCGCGCCCGTGGCGCGGTCGACGCCGGCGGGCAGGGACAGATGATAATCGAGCTGCTGCGCATTCATGCCCGTACTCTCCGGCTAAAGCAGACGCCAAGCGCCGCAGCGCGTCAACACCCGCGTCAAACGCAGACGCAGAACGAGGCCGGCGGTTTCGCGATCTCACGCATAGGCCGGCACCGTCGCCCAATCGTCGGGCAGTTCGGGCAGCGGCCAAGCGGGATCGGCGCGCCAGCTCGGCCAGGGTTCGCTGAAGGGCGGCGCGGGATTTTTCAACGACGCGATGACGGTCTCGCCTTCGCGGCGAAGCGCGTCAGCGTCGGCCTGGCTCATCCAGCCCAATTCGACGCTGCGCGCCAGATGGTCCTCGTCCTTCCAGCGCCAGCGCAGGTCGGGGCCGATGACGATGTCGAGATGCAGGTCGTTGATGACGATGCCGCCCGGCACGCGGCGGAACGGCTCCATCAGGTCGACATACCAGCAGATGAACGGGCCGCCGCCGCCGTGATACATCGCGGTGACGCAGTGCGCCGCGCCGGGGGTGTAGATCACCAGCGCATCGGTCGTATGCCGCGTTGTCGGACGCGGCGGTTCCTGCCGGCCGATCCTAAAGTCGATGGCGCTGCTACGCATCGGGCTGCCCAGCGGCGTGTAGAGGATCAGGCGCGTCGCCCGGTCCTCGACCACGATTGAGGCTGCCGCGTCGCTGACCGCGCCGAAGCGGACATTGCGCACAACGATGACGTCGCCGGCCTGCCAGCGCGTCGCCGCCGGCCGCGACTTGTGCGCGGCGTCGATCTTGGCGGCGAGGACGTTCCAGCCGTCGAAGCCGAACGCCTTGGCGATCAGTTCGAGGCTCTCGCTATGGCCGATGGTGAGGTTGTGGGCGAGCAGCGCCTTGCGCAGGCTGGCCGCCATCGTCTTGGCATCGCGATAGTCACGCATCGAACACCTCTGCGGGCGGGAGAGCATGCCGGTGCTTGCGTTACCGACTCGGCCGCCATTGCAAAGGGTCGGGAGCGGTCTTGCGATGCATTCACCGTCCCCCAAAGGGGTGCAAGCGGCAGGCCGCATCAGCC
>CAYXMO010000044.1:0-7203 GCA_964465935.1 uncultured Rhizobium sp. | reverse complement strand
TTAGACGAACTCGACTTTCAGCACTTCGTAGGAGCGGGTGCCGCCTGGCGTCGTGACTTCGACGGTGTCGCCCTTGCCCTTGCCGATCAGCGCCCGCGCGATCGGCGAGGACAGCGAGATGCGGCCATGCTTCACGTCGCTCTCGACGTCGCCGACGATCTGGTATTTGCGCTTCTCGTCGGAATCCTCGTCGACCAGCGTCACGGTGGCGCCGAATTTCACGGTCGAGCCGCTGAGCTTGGAGACGTCGATCACTTCGGCGCGGCCGATCTGGTCTTCGAGCTCCATGACGCGGCCTTCGATGAAGCTCTGGCGCTCCTTGGCGGCGTGATATTCGGCGTTCTCCGACAGATCGCCATGGGCGCGCGCTTCCGCGATCGCCTTGATGATCTCGTGGCGGTCGACGTTCTTGAGCTGGTTGACCTCTTCTTCGAGGGCCTTGTAGCCCGCGGCGGTCATCGGAATGCGTTCCATGGCAAGTCGTCCTGTAATCGTCAAAGGCGCTCCACCCGGCCCCGTCACGGCGGGATTGCCGGCCAGCGGAAGAGTGAGAGCTTGGGTTAAACCCTTGTTACGCCTTGACTTTATCGTCCCTGAAGGGGGCGCTAACGGGCAATATTGTAAGACCGGCGCCCGCCGACTTCAAGGGCGCGGGTGTGTACAGGGTTAGCCGTAGTCCTGCAAGGGCCGCACATCGAGGTCGCCGTGCTGCAAGGCGGCGATGGCTTCGGCCGCCGCGGCGGCGCCGGCGATGGTCGTGTAGTAGGGAACTTTCAGCGTCAGCGCGGTGCGCCGGATCGACAGCGAGTCGGTCAGCGCCTGGCTGCCTTCGGTGGTGTTGAACACCAGGGCGATCTCGCCGTTCTTGAGCGCGTCGACGACATGCGGGCGGCCTTCGGCGACCTTGTTGATGCGCTTGACCGCGACGCCCGCGGCTTCCAGCGCGTCGGCGGTGCCGCGCGTCGCGATGACGTCGAAGCCGAGCGCGATCATGGCGCGCGCCGGCGCGATGGCGCGGCTCTTGTCGCTGTCGCGCACCGATATGAAGAGCGTGCCGCTCAAAGGCAATTTCAGCCCGGCGCCGATCTGGCTCTTGGCGAAGGCGCGGCCGAAATCGGCGTCCAGCCCCATGACTTCGCCGGTCGAGCGCATCTCCGGCCCCAGGATAGTGTCGACGCCGGGGAAACGCGCGAACGGCATCACCGCTTCCTTGACCGAGATGTGCGGCGATTTCGACGGCGTGAGGTCGAAGGCGGCCAGCGTCTCGCCCGCCATCACCCGCGCCGCGATGGCGGCGACCGGCAGGCCGATCGCCTTGGCGACGAAGGGCACGGTGCGGCTGGCGCGCGGATTCACTTCGAGGACATAGATGTCCTGACCCTGGATCGCGTATTGCACGTTCATCAGGCCGCGGACTTTCAGCGCGCGGGCCAGCGCGATGGTCTGGCGTTCGATCTCGGCGACGATGGCCTTGTCGAGCGAATGGGGCGGGATGGCGCAGGCGGAATCGCCCGAATGCACGCCGGCTTCCTCGATGTGCTCCATGATGCCGGTGATGAAGACCTCGCCGCCGGCATCGCAGATCGCGTCGACGTCGACCTCGATGGCGTGGTGCAGGAAGCCGTCGATCAGCACCGGGTTCTCGCCCGAGATGCGGAAGAGCTCGCCGGACTGGACCTGGGTCTTCAGATGCGCCTCGTCGGCGCACACCACCATGCCGCGGCCGCCCAGCACATAGGACGGACGCAGGATCACCGGATAGCCGATGGCGCGCGCCGCCGCGATGGTCTCCTCCGCCGTCATCGCGGTGGCGTTGCGCGGCTGCTTGAGATCGAGCTCGTGGAGCAGGATCTGGAAGCGCTTGCGGTCCTCGGCGAGGTCGATGGCGTCTGCGGAGGTGCCCAGGATCGGAACGCCTTCCGCGACCAGGGTGTTGGCGAGTTTCAGGGGCGTCTGGCCGCCGAACTGAACGATGACGCCGGCCAGTGTGCCCTTGGACTGCTCGACGCGCACGATCTCCAGCACGTCCTCGGCGGTCAGCGGCTCGAAATAGAGCCGGTCGGAGGTGTCGTAGTCGGTCGAGACGGTCTCGGGATTGCAGTTGACCATGATGGTCTCGAAGCCGCGCTCCGACAGCGAGAACGCCGCGTGGCAGCAGCAATAGTCGAACTCGATGCCCTGGCCGATGCGGTTGGGCCCGCCGCCCAGGATGACGATCTTCTTCTTGTCCGACGGCTTGGCTTCGCATTCGACGGCGCCGCCGAAGGGCGTCTCGTAGGTCGAGTACATGTAGGGCGTCAGCGCGGCGAACTCGGCGGCGCAGGTGTCGATGCGCTTGAACACGGGATGCACGGCGAGCTTGGCGCGCAAGGCGCGGACCTCTTTCTGCGTCGTACCCGTCAGCTTGGCGAGGCGGGCGTCCGAGAAGCCTTGTTGCTTGAGCCAGCGCAGCGCCGACGCTTCGGTAGGAAGGCCGGTGCGGCGCACGGTGTCCTCGATCGCGACGATCGCTTCGATCTCGGAGAGGAACCAGGGGTCGTAGCGCGTGATGCGCTCGATCTCGGCCATCGGAAAGCCGTAGCGGATCGCCTGGGCGGTGTAGCGCAGCCGGTCGGGCGTCGGGCGGCCGAGCGCGGCGCGGATCGTGTCCTCGTCGTCGGCCAGATCGATCTCGTCGAAGCCGGTGAGCCCGGTCTCCATCGAGCGCAGCGCCTTCTGCACCGACTCGGCGAAGGTGCGCCCGATCGCCATCGCCTCGCCGACCGACTTCATCGAGGTGGTGAGCAAGGGCTCGGCGCCGGGGAATTTCTCGAAGGCGAAGCGCGGGATCTTGGTGACGACGTAGTCGATGGTCGGCTCGAACGAGGCCGGGGTCACCTTGGTGATGTCGTTCTGCAGCTCGTCCAGCGTGTAGCCGACAGCGAGGCGGGCCGCGACCTTGGCGATGGGAAAGCCGGTGGCCTTCGACGCCAGCGCTGAGGAGCGCGACACCCTGGGGTTCATCTCGATGATCACCATGCGCCCGTCGGCGGGATTGACCGCGAACTGCACGTTGGAGCCGCCGGTCTCGACCCCGATCTCGCGCAGCACCGCGATGCTCGCCGAGCGCATGCGCTGATATTCCTTGTCGGTCAGGGTCAGGGCAGGGGCGACGGTGATGGAATCGCCGGTGTGCACGCCCATCGGATCGACGTTCTCGATCGAGCAGATGATGATGGCGTTGTCGGCGCGGTCGCGCACGACTTCCATCTCGTATTCCTTCCAGCCTAGCACCGACTCCTCGATCAGCACCTCGTTGGTCGGCGAGGCTTCCAGGCCGCCCGAGACGATCTCGTAGAATTCGCTGCGGTTATAGGCGATGCCGCCGCCGGTGCCACCGAGCGTGAAGGAGGGGCGGATCACGGCGGGCAGGCCGACCAGCGCCAGCGCATCCTTCACCCGCGCCGCCGACTCCGCCGCCAATTCCATGATGGCGTTGCCCTTGGCGTCGTAGAGGAACTCACCGAAGGAATCCTTTTTGTGCCGCAGCTCACCTTTCAGCGTGACGCCCTTGGGCACTTCGAGGCCGATCTTGAGCATGGCAAGGCGGAAGAGCGCGCGGTCTTCCGCCTTGTCGATGGCATCGGCCGAGGCGCCGATGAGTTCGACGTTGTACTTGTCCAAGGTGCCGCGCTTGCGCAGGCTGAGCGCGGTGTTGAGCGCGGTCTGTCCACCCATGGTCGGAAGCAGCGCGAAGACCTTGCCGGACGGCACGTTGGGGCGCTCGCGGGCGATGATCTTCTCGACGAATTCGGGCGTGATCGGCTCGATATAGGTGGCGTCGGCCATGCCGGGATCGGTCATGATCGTCGCCGGGTTGGAGTTGACGAGGACGACGCGGTAGCCCTCGGCCTTCAGCGCCTTGCAGGCCTGGACGCCGGAATAGTCGAACTCGCAGGCCTGGCCGATGACGATAGGCCCCGCGCCGATGATCAGAACCGTATCAATGTCCGTCCGCTTGGGCATCGTTCCTCGCGCAGACGGGCCCGCGCGGATGTGCGCTCAGGAGCAGCCAGAATGCAGGTTAAGGGGATTGTCTAGCGGCGAGTCGGCGATGGGGCAACCCTCAACCTTCGGATTCGGCGCGGCGATTCTGTGAATCTGCAGGGTGCGACAAGCCGGCACCGCCCGGCGCCGGGCATGCTAGGCTGTGCCGCATGGTGCAGCGGGGGCGGTCATGACCAGGCACGGCATTGCGGCGTTTTTCTTCATTCTGGCGGCAGGCGTCGGCGCCGAGACCACGATGACGCGGTGAGCCCATGACTCCCATCGACCCGGCAGGGCCATCGCGCGGCTTACGCGGCATTCGTCCACCGGAGGGCTGGAAATCCTATTGGCCGATCCTGCCGCCGGTGCTTGTTTCGGCCGTGGAGCTCGTCGCGCTTCACAATCTCACGCTGGGAGACTGGGGCGCCGATCCGCACCCGGCACTGGCGGCCGGAGCATCGGCGACCGCGGGCTCGCTGTGGCTGGCGACGACGACGGCTCTGTTCGTGCTCTCGTTCGCTCTGGCGGTCGCGACCTGCGTGCTGGTCCTGAGAGACAGCGCGGCAGGCCGGGCGTGGAAATCGCATATCGCGGTGTTTGCGCTGCTGATCGTCTTGTTCCCGATTGCGGTGAAAGTGCTCGGCGGCTTCAAGCCGACCGAATCCTATCTCGGCGAGGGCGCTTTTCTTGGGACGGTCGGCCCGGTCTGGGCGCATGGCGATTGGTGCGGCGTCGCCAGAATTCTGGCCTCTCCCGAACGCCCGGAGTGCGGCCTGAACGAGCTTTCGGTCCTCGTCACCGGCACGACCGTTCTTGCCTTTGTCGCGGTGTTCCTGGCGGCGATAGCCGTCGCCTCGCTCGCCGCCTATCTGCGAAGCGAGGCCACGATTTCGTCGCTGGCCCGATGCATGGCGAGCATGAAGGCGCTGCTGTTGGCGGCGTCCTTCGTTCTGGTAAGCGGCATACTTTTCGTGAAAGCTTGGACCGAGCTTCCCCTGGCGATCGCAGCGGACGCGAAGGACGGCAACGCCGCGTTCATCGCCCAATTCAAAAGCGTCGCTCTCAGCTTCCAGCTGTTTCAGGCGGTTTGGTACGTCGCCTTGATTGCCGCCTTGTTCGTGCCGATGGGCCTGGCGCTCACGTTTCGGGCGAGGCGCCTTGCGCAACAGGATGTCGGCGATGTCGCCGTGGACAAATGGCTGGACGAGCGAGGATTGTCGCTGTCGATCTTCGAACGGCTACAGAGCTTCGCGGCGGTCTTGGCGCCGCTGTTCGCCGGGCCGCTAGTGGACGTCATCAAGGCCGCTTCGTCCCATTAGGTCGGCACTCAGCTGCGCCATTTCAAAATGCGTTCGCCCTTGATCGGGTTCTCGAACGGCGTGCCGCTGCGCACCGCTTCCGCCCAGGCCTTCTTGAGCCGCATGTACCACATCGCCGGCATGTCGGAATCCTGGATCAGCATCAGCGACGGGTTGAACTTCAGGCCCTCCTTCTGGAGTTCGACCATGCGGCGGTCGTCGCCCAGGAAGGTCGGGCCGAGCGCCCAGAAGAACGGCTTGATGAAGGAGAGCCAGGCCGGCCAGTAGAATATCTGCGTCACCTGTGTCGTGTCGGCGTCGCGCGGCGTGCAGGTGGTCAGGCCGACGACCGCTATTCTGCGCCCCAGGAAACTGCCGGTGATGTTCTCGAAGCGCACGCTCGGTAGTTCGAAGGTGATCTCGGTCGCGACATCGGCGCCGAGCAGCGCGTACATCGGCTTGCTCGGCTTGTGCCGCGTCATCACGAAGCCGTTGGCGAGCGGGGCGTAGTTCTTCGCTTTCTCGCGCGGCTTGACCCGCCACCACCAGCGGCCATGGACGTAAGGCGCATGCGCCGGGTCCATCAGGCCGATCACTGCGTGGTCGATGGCGCAGGCGAAAAGCTGGCTCTCTTTCCAGCGCGGCTTGGCCTTGGGCACTTGGACGCGCGGCGGTTCGTAGCGCGGCGGCGCGGCCTCACGGCCGGGCGCCGACATGTAGACCCAGATCAGGCCGTCCTGCTCGCGCACCGGATAGGAGCGCAGCTTGATCTTGGCGGCCTCGATCGCTTCGCCGCCGACCAGCGAGGGGATCAGGGCGCATTGGCCGTCGCCCTTGAAGCGCCAGCCGTGATAGGGGCATTCGACCGTGTTGTCGTCGAGCAGCCTGCCCGCCGACAGCGGCACGCCGCGATGCGGGCAGATATCGCGCAGCGCGAAGGCCTTGCCTTCATGGTCGCGGCCGATCAGCACCGGCTCGCCCAGCAATATCTCGCGCTTGAGCTCGCGGGTGCGGACGCTCGACGACAGGCGCGCCATGTACCAGCAGTCGCGCAGGAACGCATCGTCGCGCACGTCAGAAGGAGAAACTGAATGACCCATCGCCATCGATTTTCAGTGAGCCCGATCCGATCACATCCATGCCGAGCAAGACGTCGAACTTGGACCCGGTCACGCCCAACTCCGCACCTTCGATGATACCGTCGAAGACATGGGCTTGAGCGGTTCCGATCTCTTTTGGCATCGGGATGCGGCCGAATGAGAAGCCGATTCTGAACAGGTAGTTATTATGAAACTGCAGGCCGGAAACGCCAAGAATCGGCACCTTCCCGATGGGCAGGAGACCAACCTTTTCCGCGGCCGTCCGGGTAATGCAGGTCGCCTGCGCACCGGTATCGATCAAGGCGTTGAAGACGTGTATTGTCAGAGGCTGGCCCGCCGACATACGGTCCGCACTGCCGTCATCGAGCACGGCGACGGCGAGAATCGCTTGCGACCCGTCGTGTCTACCCCAGATGCACGGCATGCGAGAAGAACCCGAGATCAAGCGCGGAATCGGTGACTTTCTGCACCGAAAACAGGTTGTCGGAATATAGCTTGCCGCCAGCTGCCTGAGCGTCCCTGGCGGTATCGAAAAAATCGACGATCTCGCGATGGCGGAGCAACGCAAACCTGCCGCGCTGCTCGCCGAGAAGCGCGTCCAGCTTGTCGCGGAAGAATGCGAGATTCTGCTCGATTTCCGCTTGCTTTAGTTCGCGTTGCGATTGCATGGCCCAAGATTAGCACGCCAGGCAGATAAACGAAAACACCACGCGGCTAGGGCTTGGCCGGTTCCGGCGCCTTGAGCAGGCTGTCGAGCGTGGTCATGAAAAGCTGGCCCT
>CAYXMO010000043.1:0-15056 GCA_964465935.1 uncultured Rhizobium sp. | reverse complement strand
CGTTGATGAAGGCGCGGGTGCCGTCGACCGGATCGAGCACCCAGCGCAGCGCGTTCTTGCCCGGCTTCTCGCCGAATTCCTCGCCCAGGACGCCGTCGTCCGGCCGTTCGGCGTCGATGATGGCGCGGATGGCCTTTTCGGCGTTCTTGTCGGCCTCGGTGACGGGGTCGAATACCGCCTGGCCGTCGATCAGCATCGGCTTGTTGGCGACCGCGATGCGCTGGCGGAAATAGGGGCGGATGACCTCGCCGGACGCGTCGGCGAGGCGATGGGCGAAGGCGACAGTGTCGGCAGGGACGGTCATGGCGCGGCAATTCCTGAAAGAAGCCCTATATTGCACGGCAGACCATCAAGGGGCAGCACATGAAAAGCGTCGTCGTCACGGGATCGTCCACCGGCATCGGCTGGGGGATCAGCAAAATCCTCATCCAGAAGGGCTTTCGCGTCTTCGGCAGCGTGCGCAAGCCGGCGGATGGGGAGCGCCTGGCCAGGGAGTTCGGGCCGGCCTTCGTGCCCGTGCCGTTCGACGTCACCGACGAAGCCGCCGTGGTCAAGGGCGCGGCGCAGGTCGCGGCGGCGCTGGGCGGCGAGACGCTGGCGGGCCTCGTCAACAACGCCGGCATCGCGGTGGCGGGGCCGCTGCTGTATCTGAAGCTCGACGAATTCCGCCAGCAGATCGAGGTCAACCTCACCGGGCAGCTGATCGTGACGCAGGCCTTCGCGCCCCTGCTCGGCGCCGACCGCAGCCGCAAAGGCGAGCCCGGGCGCATCGTCATGATCTCGTCGGTCGGCGGCAAGAACGCCAATCCCTTCATGGGGCCGTACAACGCCTCGAAGTTCGGGCTGGAGGGATTGTCGGAGGCGCTGCGCCGCGAGCTGATGATCTTCGGCATCGATGTGATCGTCGTGGCACCGGGCGCGGTGGCGACGCCGATCTGGGACAAGGGCGAGAGTCTCGACGTCAGCCAGTACGGCAACACGCCTTATGTGAAGTCGCTCGAAGCGGTGAAGGCCTACATGATCGCCAACGGCAAGAAGGGCTTTCCGCCGGAGAAGCTGGGCGAAGCGGTGCACAAGGCGCTGACCGCGGCGCGGCCCAAGACGCGCTACACCGTGACGCCGGAGCCGCTGCAGAATTTCCTGGTCAACAACCTGCCCAAGCGCACGGTCGACAATATGGTGGCGGGGCGGCTGGGATTGAAAAAAGTTGATCTATCGTGACGATGTAGTTACACTTGTACATACGCGTAACAGCCATTCTGCCTTGATGGCCGGTAACTGGGATCAACTCGATGACACACAGACTGAGCTATGGCCGAACCGGAGCGCGAATTCGAGTGGGACATCCGCAAGGCGGAGTCGAATGAGCGTAAGCACGGGATAGGTTTCCCGCTTGCCGCGCGGGTTTTTGACGATCCTTTCGTGGAGAAGGAAGTCGAGGGTGACGAGCATGGAGAAATCCGCTGGAAGGCATTCGGACAGATTGGACGAGCTATCGTCCGCGTCACCTACACGGCGCGCGACAGGAAAGGCATCGAAGTCGTCCGGATCATCTCGGCGCGCAAAGCTACCCGCAGCGAACGTCGTGCGTGTGAAGGGCATCCCGAAGATGACCGCTGAGATGCGTCGTCAATTGGCTGCGCTCGAAGCAATGTCTGACGACCAGATCGATCTCAGCGATATTCCAGAAATGACCGAGGAAGAATGGAACCGTGGCCCGACATATGTCGGGTTGCACTATCGTCCCGGCAAGACGAGCGTCACCATTCGCCTCGACACCGACATTGTGAAGTGGTTCAAGGCGCAGGGCAAAGGCTGGCAGACCAAGATGAACTGGGTGCTGCGGCTCTATTTCGCCAGTCACCGCAAGACCGGCGTGAAGCTCGGCCGCCCTTAATCCACCGCCGCCTTTGCCGCGCGCTTGCGGGCGTTGGGGTCGAGCGCCTTCTTGCGGATGCGGATCGACTGCGGCGTGACTTCGACCAGCTCGTCGTCTTGGATGTAGGCCATCGCCTGCTCCAGCGTCATCGGCACGATCGGGGTCAGGCGCACCGCCTCGTCCTTCGACGTGGTGCGGATGTTGGTGAGCTGCTTGGCGCGCAGCGGATTGACGTCGAGGTCGTTGTCCTTGGCGTTCTGGCCGATGATCATGCCCTGGTAGACCTTGGTGCCGGGCACGATGAAGAGCTTGCCGCGCTCCTCGATGTACCAAAGCCCATAGGCCACCGCGATGCCTTCGTCGGTCGAGATCAAGACGCCATTGGTGCGGCCGCCGACGCTGCCCTTGTGCGGCGCGTAGCCCGAGAACATGCGGTTCATCACGCCGGTGCCGCGCGTGTCGGTGAGGAATTCGCCGTGATAGCCGATCAGGCCGCGCGCCGGCGCGGTGAAGATGATGCGGGTCTTGCCGGCGCCGGTCGGGCGCATGTCCTGCATCTCGCCCTTGCGCTGGCTGATCTTGTCGATGACGACGCCGGTGTAGGGATCGTCGACGTCGACGGTGACTTCCTCGATCGGCTCCAGGCGCTGGCCGTTCTCGGTCTTGTACAGCACGCGCGGACGGCTGATCGCGACTTCGAAGCCTTCGCGGCGCATGGTCTCGATCAGGACGCCGAGTTGCAGCTCGCCGCGGCCCGCGACTTCGAAATTGCCTTCGCCGGTCTCCTTGACCTTGAGCGCGACATTGCCTTCGGCTTCGCGCAGCAGGCGGTCGCGGATGACGCGGCTCTGCACCTTGTCGCCCTCGCGGCCGGCGAGCGGCGAATCGTTGACCGAGATCGTCATCGCCAGGGTCGGCGGATCGATGGCGTGGCTGGGAATCGGTTCTTCGACGGCGATGTCGCACAGCGTGTCGGCGACGGTGGCTTCGGTCAGGCCGGCGATGGCGACGATGTCGCCGGCTTCGGCGCGCTCGACCGGCACCCGGGCCAGCCCGCGGAACGCCAGCAGCTTGGTGGCACGGGCGCGCTCGATGGTCTTGCCGTCGCGGTTGAGCACCTTGATCTGGCGGTTGACGGTGATGGCGCCCGATTCGATGCGCCCCGTCAGGACGCGGCCGAGGAAATTGTCGGCTTCCAGCGTCGTCACCAGCATCTTGAAGGGGTGCTCGTCGCCCGCCAACGCGATCGGCTTGGGCTTGGGCACGTCGTCGACCACGAGCTGGAACAAGGGATCGAGATTCTTGCGCTCGTCGGTCAGCTCCTTCACCGCCCAGCCGTTGCGGCCCGAGGCGTAGAGGTAGTGGAAGTTGAGCTGGTCGTCGTTGGCTTCCAGCGCCAGGAACAGGTCAAAGATCGATTCCAGCGTGACGTCAGGCTGGGCGTCGGAGCGGTCGATCTTGTTGATCACGACGATGGGCTTGAGGCCCAGTTTCAGCGCCTTGGAGAGCACGAATTTGGTCTGCGGCATGACCGATTCGGCGGCATCGACCAGCAGCACGACGCCGTCGACCATGGAGAGGATGCGCTCGACCTCGCCGCCGAAATCGGCATGGCCGGGGGTATCGACGATGTTCATGCGCACGCCATGCCATTCGACCGAGGTGCACTTGGCCAGGATGGTGATGCCGCGCTCGCGCTCCTGGTCGTTGGAGTCCATGGCGCGCTCGTCCATGTGCTGGTTGGCGCGCACCGAGCCGGACTGCTTGAGGAGCTGGTCCACGAGCGTGGTCTTGCCATGGTCGACATGGGCGATGATGGCAATGTTGCGGATTTCCATGGGATTTTAAGCTCGGGTGCGGGAAGCCGGGGCTTATATAGGCCGCCCTACCCCGCGGCAACACGGGACCGCAGTGCAGCAATACTCCCGGAAATTTGACCCGAAAAAGCAGCGAAAAAGACAGTTAGATGACGGATTTAGCGCCATTTGCCGCAACAGCGACAGTTTACGACACAGAGCGTCTGGAATTTGCCAGCGGCCATGCTAGGACAGGTTTGGGAGCGCCGCCCCGGCGGTTTACCGTTGGGGCGCAGGTTTGGGTCTTGGCCGAAGACCCGTGCGATGATCGGCCGGCCCGTGGACTAGAGTGATGAATATCCGCTTCCCCGCCGACCTCGACATCGCGCCCACCGCCGCCCGGTCCGGAGCCCGTCGCCTCCAAGGCATGAGCACGCGCACCCGCGTCATCCTGGGAGTCGTGGTCTTGGCCGTGCTGGGCTTCATCGCCTGGCGCGTCCTGGGCGGCTTGTTCGCGCCGGTGCCTAAGAAGCCGGTGCCGCCGGTCGTGGTCCAGACGGTCATGACCCAGGATGTCGCCGTGGTCGAGCGCACCATCGGCACGGTGATCTCCAACGCCACGGTCCAGCTCAGCGCCCGGGTCCAAGGCCAGCTGCTGAAGGCGAATTTCAAGGAAGGCGATGTCGTCCATACCGGACAGCTGCTGTTCCAGCTCGATCCCAGGCCTTATCAGGCGGCCTATAACAGCGCGATGGCGTCGCTGGCCTCGGCGCGGTCGAAGGCGGACCGCTATGCCCGGCTGCTGGCACAGAAAGCGATCGCGCCGCAGGACGCCGACGACGCCCGCGCCGGCTATCTCGAAGCCGCGGCCACGGCCGAGACGGCGCGGCTCAACCTCGAATACACCCAGATCCGCTCGCCGATCGACGGCAAGACCGGGCCGATCCTGATCCAGCCCGGCAACATGGTGATGGTGGGCGCCGGCAGCAGCGCCGCCGGCGCGGTCACACCCGCGACGACGTTGGTGGTCATCACCCAATTGCAGCCGGTAAAGATCTCGTTCTCGCTGCCCCAGGCCGACCTGCCGCGCATCCAAGCACGGGCCACCGCGCACACGCTGACCGCCAGCGTCGACAGTCACGGCGCCGCCGGCACGGCGCTCACGGTACCGGTGGACTTCGTCGGCAACGCGGTGGACGACAAGACCGGCACGATCGAGCTGCGCGCCACCTTCCAGAACAGCAACAGCGAATTGGTCCCCGGCCAGCTGGTCGACATCGGCGTGACCCTGGATGCCATCAAGGGTGCGATGGTGGTGCCGCACGAGGCGGTGAACCTCGGCCCCAACATGCACTACGTCTACGTGGTGCGCGACGGCAATGCGGCTCTTGTCGTCGTGAAGGTGCTGCACGACGACGGCACAACCGCGGCCATCACGGGCAAGCTCAAGCCCGGCGACAAGGTCGTGGTCGACGGCCAGCTGCGCGTCATTCCGGGCAAGCCGGTGCAGATCAGCAAGCCGGCGAAGCAGCCGGCGTAAGGCCCTAAGCGATGAACATCTCCGCGATCTTCATCCGGCGTCCGGTGATGACGACGCTGCTGATGGCGGCGCTGGTGATCTTCGGCGTGTTCGGCTACGCGACGCTGCCGGTCAGCGAGCTGCCCAACGTCGATTTCCCGACCATCGTGGTCAGCGCCAACCTGCCGGGCGCCGATCCGACGACCATGGCGTCGGCGGTCGCGACACCGCTGGAGAGCCAGTTCTCCAACATCGCCGGCGTCGATTCGATGACCTCATCGAGCTTCCAGGGCTCCACCACCATCACCATCCAGTTCAAGCTCGACCGCAATCTCGACGGCGCGGCGCAGGACGTGCAGTCGGCGATCGCGGCGGCGGCGCGGCGCCTGCCGCAAAACATGCCCAACCCGCCGACCTTGCGCAAAGTGAACCCGGCCGACACGCCGATCATGTTCATGGCGCTGCGCTCCGACACGCTGCCGCTGTCGAAGGTCGACGAATACGCCGAGACGCTTCTGGCCCGCCAGCTTTCGACGCTCGACGGCGTCGCCCAGGTCAACGTCTACGGCGCGCAGAAATTCGCGGTGCGCATCCAGGCCGACCCGGCAGCGCTGGCGACGCGCCAGATCGGCATCGACCAGCTCGCCGCCGCCACCGCCAGCGCCAACGTCAACGTCGCCACGGGCACGCTGAACGGCCCGACTCGCCAGGCGGTGATCCACGCCAACGGCCAGCTCCTGAGCGCGCACGATTTCGCGCCGCAGATCGTCGCCTACCGCAACGGCGCGCCGGTGCGCTTCCAGGACGTCGCCCGGGTCATCGACAGCGTCGAGAACAACCGCGCCGCCAACTGGTTCAAGGGCAACCGCGCCATCGGCCTTTCGGTCCAGCGCCAGCCCGGTTCCAACACCATCGAGCTGGTCGACGCCATCAACAAGGTCCTGCCGACCTTCCTGGCGCAGCTGCCCGCTTCGGCGCATCTGGAGACGATCTACGACCGCAGCCAGACCATCCGCTCCTCGATCTTCGACGTGCAGACGACGCTGCTGATCGCCGGTGCGCTGGTGGTCGGCGTGATCTTCGTCTTCCTGCGCCGCGTCACCGCGACTTTCATTCCGTCGATCGCGCTGCCGATCGCGGTGATCGGCACCTTCGCCGGCATGGCGCTGCTCGGCTACAACCTCGACAACCTCTCGCTGATGTCGCTGACGCTGTCGGTCGGCTTCGTGGTCGACGACGCCATCGTGATGCTGGAGAACATCATCCGTCACATCGAGGCGGGCGAGGACGCGCGAGAGGCGTCGTTCAAGGGTTCCAGAGAGATCGCCTTCACCATCCTGTCGATGACGATCTCGCTGGCGGCGGTGTTCATCCCCATCGTGTTCATGGGCGGCATCATCGGCCGGCTGCTGCACGAATTCGCCGTGACCATCATCCTGGCCATCGCCTTCTCCGGCATCATCTCGATCACGCTGACGCCGATGCTGTGCTCGCGCATTCTCAAGAGCGAGGAAGGCGAGGCGCACAACGCCTTCTACCGCTGGAGCGAGAACACCTTCAACCGCATGCATGCCGGCTATGAGCGCACGCTGCGCTGGAGCCTGGATCACCGCGCGGTCATCTTCGGCCTGTTCCTGGCGAGCCTGCTGGCCGCGGGCGGTCTGTTCGCCATCCTGCCGCAGGACTTCCTGCCGCCGGACGACACCAGTTCGCTCAGGGCGCAGACCGAAGCCGCCAACGGCACCTCGTTCGACCAGATGACACGCTATCAGCAGCGCGCCGCCGCGATCATCAACGCCGATCCCAACGTCGCCGGCGCGATGTCGGCGGTGGGATCGGGACCGGGCGCCGGCGGCAGCAATACCGGCTTCATGTTCGTCCACTTGAAGGAGCCGTCCGACCGGCCGCTGAGCGCCGACGAGCTGGTGCATGCGCTGAACCGCAAGCTCTCGGCGATCCCCGGCATCAACGTCTTCATCCAGAACCCGCCGGTGTTCCGCATCGGCGGCAACAACAGCAAGCTGCCCTATCAGTACACGCTGCAGGACCTCGACCTCGACGAGCTGCAGGCGGTGTCGAACCGCCTGACCGCGGCGATGGCGAACGACCCCACCTTCGCCGGGCAGGTGACGAGCGATCTCAACCTCTCGACCCCGGCGGTGACGGTCGACATCAACCGCGACCGCGCCGCGGCGCTGGGCATCACCGCGATGCAGATCGAGAACGCCTTGGGCGCCGCCTATGGCGGCGAGCAGGTATCGTCGATCTATGCGCCGTCGGACCAGTACCAGGTCATCCTGGAACTGCTGCCGCAATACCAGCAGGACGAGAGCGCCCTGTCGCGGCTCTATGTGGCGGCACATGACGGCACGCTGGTGCCGCTCAATGCCATCGCCCATATCGGCCAGGGCACGATGCCGCTCAGCATCAACCATCTGGGTCAGATCCCTTCGGTCACGATCTCGTTCAACCTGGCGCCGGGCAAGGCGCTGTCCGATGCGGTGGCGGCGATCAACCGGTTGTCGCAGGCCCAAGCAATTCCGGCGACGGTGCAGACCAGCTTCCAGGGCACGGCACAGGCGTTCCAGAGCTCGATGGCGAATATGGGCCTGCTGCTGCTGATCGCGATCATCACGGTCTACATCATCCTAGGCATCCTCTATGAGAGCTTCATTCATCCGCTGACCATCCTGTCGGGATTGCCCTCGGCCGCGGTCGGCGCCCTGCTGACGCTGTGGGTGTTCGGCCTGCCGCTGACGCTCTATGCCTTTGTCGGGATGATGATGCTGATCGGCATCGTCAAGAAAAACGCGATCATGATGATCGACTTCGCGCTGCACCGGCAGCGCGACGAGGGCGCGACCCCGGCGGTGGCGATCTTCGACGCCGCGATGATCCGCTTCCGCCCCATCATGATGACGACCATGGCGGCGATGATGGGGACGCTGCCGATTGCGATCGGGCTGGGCGCCGGCGCCGATTCGCGCCGACCGCTGGGCCTGTGCGTGGCCGGCGGATTGCTGCTGTCACAGCTTCTGACGCTCTACATCACGCCGGTGCTCTACATCTATCTCGACCGGCTGGGCGACCGCATCGGCCATTTCAGCTGGCGCAGCCTGTTCGGCGGCCCGCGCCGCCAGCCCGCCGAGTAGACCTTAGGCAGATTTGGCCGTTATCCGATCGACTTCGGCGGCCTCCCCAGGCGTCAGCTTCCATTGCGCCGCCTTGGCGTTCTGTTCGATCTGCTCGGAGCGCGTGGCGCCGGCGATGACGCTGCTGAGATAGCGCCGCGACAACAGCCAGGCGAAGGCCAGTTCGAGCAGGCTGTGGCCGCGGCTTGCGGCGAAGCGGGTCAGGTTCTCGACGATGGCCCAGTTTTCTTCGGTCATATAGGCGTCGCTGAAGCGGGTTGCGCGGGCGAAGCGGGTGCCGGCCGGTATCTCCTTGCCTTTTTCGTATTTGCCGCTGAGCAGCCCGCTGGCGAGCGGAAAATAGGGCAGCAGGCCCATGCCGTAGCTTTCCAGCTGCGGCACGAGGGCGGTTTCGACGCCGCGCGCGACGAGACTGTACTGATCCTGGGCCGTGACATAGGGCGTCAGGCCATTCTCGGCGGCGACCTCATGCGCCCGGGCGAGTTGGTCCGCGGGCATGTTGGAGCAGCCGATGGCGCGCACCTTGCCGTCCTTGACCAGCTTGTCGAGCGCCCCCAGGGTCTCCTCGATCGGCGTGCCGGGGTCGGGGCGGTGCTGCTGATAAAGATCGATCCAGTCGGTCTTGAGACGCCTCAGGCTGGCCTCACAGGCCTCGCGGATATAGACGGCGGAGGCGCCGGACTTGGCGCCGCTGTCGTCCATCGGCATGGCGAACTTGGTCGCCAGGACGATGTCCCTGCGCCGGGGTCCCAGAATCTCGCCGAGCTGCTCCTCCGAGCCGCCGCGGTTGCCGTAGACGTCGGCGGTGTCGAACAGGGTGATGCCGGCGTCCAGAGCGGCGTCGACGACCCGGCGCGAGGCATCGACCTTCATGGCGCCGAAATTGTTGCAGCCGAGACCTATGACCGAGACGGCGATGCCGGACGAGCCGAGCTTGCGGGTTTCCATGGGCTTTTCCTTGTGCTGGGGCGTGCGGACGCTAATCCAACGCCGCGCCCCGCGGAACGGCAGGCAGCGGCCAGCGACATCGGCGACCGACGGCGGGACAACGAAAAAGGGCGCCGGTTTCCCGGCGCCCCGATTCGAAGTCTGCGACGAAGCCGCTTACCAGCTGGCGCCGACCGAGACGCCCACGACGCGCGGGTCCTCGGAGAACACGTTGGTGAACAGCGCCGAGGTCGGGTCCGTCAGATAGACGCCGGTCGGGTTGTGCTTGTCGAAGATGTTGGTCGCGAAGACGCGCGCGTACCACTTGCTGTCCGGCGCGTTGAGCTGCATCTGCGCATTCATCGTATCCCAGGCGCCGATGTAGTCGGAACCGGGGTCGTTCATGATGCGGGCCCGCATCGACGACTGCCAGTAGTAGTCGAGGCGCGGAACCAGGGTGTAGTCGTTGAAGTGCATCGTGTACTGCGCGCCGATACCGACCTGCGCGTTCGGAACCTGCGGCAGACGGTTGCCCTTGATGTTGCGCGCGATGCCGGTGCCGTTGAAGACGCCCGCGATCGGCGCACCCGTTCTGGGGTTGGTCTCCTGGGTGTAACCGAAGCCGAAGGCATTGAGCAGCGGCTGCAGCGCGGCGTTGCAGACGCCGTAGTTGACCAGCGGGATGCCGAACGGCGCGTCGATGGCGGCGTTGCCGCCGTTGGGCAGGTAGAAGTTGTTGACGTGGAAGGCCGCGTTCGACTCGCCCGGGGTATGGCCCGTGGCTGCCGCGGTGATCGGCACGATCACGCACAGCGAGCCGTTGGTCGTATCCTTGATCAGGATCGAATTGGCCTGGTTGTTGGTCGGATTGCGCTGATCGGTGAAGTAAGCATTGCCGGCCTGCGAGCGCGTCAAGCTGATCGTCGCATTGAAGGCAAGGTCTTCATCCGGCTGCCACACGAACTCGCCTTCCATACCGTAGAGATGGGCAGGAGCGTTCAAGGTCAACGCGGCGCGGTTGGAGATGATGCCGACCTGGTAGTTCTCGTAGTTGTAGTACCAAGCCGTCAGGTTGGCCTGCAGCGAGCCATCGAGCAGCGTGTTCTTGGCGCCCAACTCGACCGCATCGACCGTCGCCGGCTGATAGGTCGTCGGCACGACCAGTGCGGCAGTGCCCTGCGCCTTGTTGACGCCGCCGGCGAGCTCGCCGCGCGACAGGTTGAAATAGACGAAGGTCTGGTCCGTCCACGACAGGTGCGGCGTCCAGTTCAAGCTCATACGGCCGGTCCACTTGTCGGTCGTATTGTTGGTCTTGCCCGTGATGCCGGTGGGCAGGCGGAACGTGCCGGGGAAGCCAACGCAGCCCGGCGCCGCCAGACCGCCATTGGCGGTGCAGCTCAGCGTGCCGATCGGCACGAAGCCGTTGGCCAGGAGCAGGCCGCCGACCGCGACCGGCGTCACCTGCGCGCTCGACCGGTCGTCGTTGAAGCGCGCGCCGGCGATGAGCTTGAGGGTGTCGGGGATCAGGTCGTAGGTCGCCTCGACGAAGGCCGAGCGCGACTGCACCGCGCCGCGGCGGTATTCGCCGTCATAGCTGGTGGAGGCGAGCATCAGCGGCGTCTTGGTGCCGTCACCCGCGAAGGCGCCGATCACCATCGATTCCCAGTCCAGGCCGTTCGCCGCCACCCAGTACTGGTTGCGGCTGTCGAACGACATCCAGAACGCGCCGGCGGTGAAGTTCAGCGGGCCGTCGAAGCTGGTGGCGAAGCGCACCTCGCCCGTCCACTCGCGTTGCGAGAACTGATCTTCGTCATAGGCCGCGAAGAACGGCGAACGCGTCAAGATGCCGTGCGCCGGATCGATCGAGCCGGCATAAGAACCGAACTTGCCGTTGTAGTAGGTGTTCGACACCGGCAACGCGCCGGCAACCGAGAAGTAGGTGTTGTAGGCACCGCCCGCGTTCGCGCCGGTGTCGTGCAGGGCATGGAAGCCCGCCACGGCCGAGGTGATCAGCGTGCTGATGTTCTCCGGCGTCGCGTCGTTGTAGTTCTGCTGCGTGAACTGGTAGCCATTGGCGTAACCGACGTCGACCGTCGACTTCAGCCAACTGGTGATGGTCTGCGCCCAGTTCAGCATGTAAACGCCGCCCGAACCCTTGTATTTCGGATTGAAGGCGGTGTTCGAGGACAAGATGTCCGGCGTCACGGTGCCGCCGGCGCCCGAGCCCAGGCCGTTCACGGTCTGCGGCTGCATGGACGAGAAGCCAGGGGCGACAGGAATACCAACATAAGGACCGGGAACCGCAGTCAGCGTTACGCCAAGAAACGCCGCGCCGGCCGGACCGGCCGGGTCGCCCGGGCCGCCGTTACCGGCGAGCTGCTGGATGCCCTGGACGTTGCCAGCGACCTGCGCGTTGGCGAAGGGAACGCCGAAGGAGAGGTTCAGGAGCGCCGTGATGCCCTGCTTGGAACCCAGCGTCGCGCCGAGGGTGGACAGCACATTGATCGGCTCGAAGCCGAGGCGGTCGGGCAAGCAGCCGATCACGCCCGACGGGTCGCGATGGCATTCCTGCTTGTCGCCGCGGACGCGGCTGTCGTTCTCGTAGCCAAGCTCGGCGATCAGGTCGACGGTGGTGTCGGCGCTCGGCTCCCAGCGGACCGAGACGCGGCCGGACGCCGTGCCCTGGCCGTTGATGGCGTTGTGCACCGGCGTACCGGGATAGATCTGCGGGCCGGCGTAGTTGTTCTTCTCGTAGCCGTCGTGGAAAACGCCGAGCCCTGCAACGCGGATGCCGAGCTCGCCGTCGATCAGCGGAACGTTGACCATGAACTCGGGCTTCAGGGTGTTGAACGTGCCGTAGTCGAACGAGGCGCGGGCCTGGAATTCGTCGAGGTTCGGCTTGGTGGTGATGACGTTCACCGCGCCGCCGGTCGCGGCGCGGCCGTAGGAGGTCGACTGCGGGCCGCGCGCGACTTCGACGCGGTCGACGTCGTAGTACTGGCCGGTCACCAGGTTCGGAGCTTCGAGATAGATGTCGTTCTCGTTCTGCGCGATGGCGGCGCCGAGACCGAACTGGGTGGTGATGCCGCGGATCTGGAATTGCGCACCGCCGAAGTTCGACTTGGTGTAGGTCACGGACGGAACGTGGAATTGCAGATCGCGGAAGCTGTTGACCTGCTTCGACTTGAGGTCCGCTCCGGTGAGCGCGGTGACCGCGATCGGAACCGTCTGGATGTCTTCCGCCTTACGTTCGGCGGTCACGACCACGGTCTCGATCTGCGCGAAGGCAGGGACCGTAAAGGCCGTCGACATCAACAGTGCACTGATGAAAGTGGCGGACCGAGCGGTCGCGACAGTACGCATTGCAGGCATTTGGAGCTCCCCGTTATGGCTTCGCACGACTCGCGACGCCTTGATGCAAAGTCACGCCCCACTCGCTTTCCAAGTGGACCCAGAACGACGCAATTTTGCATTGGAACGATATGAGCAAGCTCAACGGGCGAGCAAGAACATTATCGATGTGACGCCAAGACACGAATAGAATCGCGCTCGCTTTGTACCCAATATGCCACAGGAATTCGTAGCATCTTAACTTCGCACTCGCACACTTTAATTCATTCAACGATGAATGAATTAAACGGCGTTCACGAACGCGCGCCGTCAGGCGTGTTTGGGAAATGGCCCGATGGGAAAGGGCTGCTCGTCGCGCACGAAAGCGATGTAGGCGAGAAGCTCCCACTCATACTGCAGCAAGGTGTTGCAGAAGGATTTGAGTTCGTCGTTCACGCGGCCGTTGATCGCCAGCATCACGAACTGCACGACGGCAAGCACGAAGATGATGTGCATCACGAACCAGGCGACGAAGCCGTAGCCGAGCGCGTAGAGCAGGCGCACGAACGGGAACGGCGGACGTACGGGCACGATGGCTCGCGACGGCGGCGGCGCACCGCCCGTGGAATTGCTGTCGGACATCGTCATCCTCCCTGCGCCGGCAAGGGCCCGGCCCTCTCTTATATCTATGGCGCAAACCCGCAGGTTCAAGCGCCGGGACGGCGAAGTTTCGCGGCGTAGCCGAAAAAGCGGTCGAACGGCGCGGCGAGCAGAAGACCGGCGAGATAGCCGCCCATATGATCCTGCCAGGCGATGTATTGCAGCGTGCCCCAGGCACCCAGTCCGATCACGCCGGCGGCGAAATTGACCGCCAGCCAGACCGCGCTGAACGTCAGGACCTGGCGCGAGAACAGCGGCGCCAGCCGCATCGCCGTGGTGTCCAGATAGGGCCGGCGGATGTCGATCATGCGGATGGCGCCGCCCATCAGGCCCGAAATCGCGCCCGAAGCGCCGATGGCGCCGGTATCGAGGCCCCAATTGAACGCTACGAAAGCGATCGCGCCGGCCAAGCCGCAAAGCAGAAAGAACAGGAAGAAGGCCGGCCCGCCGAAGCGGCGCGCGACCGGCGGTCCGAACGCCAGGAGCCAGACGCCGTTGACCGCCAGATGCGTCCAATCGGCATGCAGGAAGATGTGGCTGAACGGCATGACGAGGCGGTCGAGCATCGCGCCGGGATATCGCGCCAGATAGACCGCCGGATTGAGCGCATAGCTGTCGACGATCCGGTCGGCGAAGGCCTGCGAGGACAGCACGCGGGCGGCATGCGCCGCGGCCAGCAGCGCGATCAGCAGAAGAACCGACGGCGGCGCGCGAAAAGCGGGCTCGCGCCCCGACAATCTGGGGTCTTCCTGCAGGCCCATCAGCGCGCCAAGGCCGCTTCGACCAGCTCCATCCGGTCGTTGCCGAAATACATGTCGCTGCCGTTGACGAACATCGTCGGCGAGCCGAAGCCGCCGCGGGCGATGACTTCGTCGGTGTTGGCGCGCAGGCGGTCCTTGATCTCGCCGGCCTGGGCGCGTTCGAGGATATGCGCGCCGTCGAGATCGGACTCGGCGCAGACCTGCTCGATCACCGCCGGCAGGCTGATATCCTGCGACAGCGACCAGTAGGCCTCGAAGCAATTGCGGGCGAATTCGACGACCTTGCCTTCCTCCTGCGCCGCCAAGGCGCAGCGCATGGCGAGGGTGGCGCGCACCGGGAAGACCGGCGGCGGCATGATGATCTTGAGGCCCGTCAGCTTCGCCCAATCCTGCAGATCCTTGCCGCTGTATCCGGCCTTGCGCGGATCAGGGTTAGCGCGGCGTTCATAAACGTCCTGGTTGACCGCATTGAACACGCCGCCGACCAGGATCGGCTTCCACACGATATCGGCGCCGGTGCGCGCCACGACGGGCTGGACGCGGGTGAAGGCGAGATAGGTCCAGGGCGACGAGCAATCGAAGAAGAATTCCAGCGTGGCCAAAGCGGGTCTCCGGGTTGAGCCTGGCGAGTGTATTCCATTTACCAAACTTGGCCACGCAGCACCGTTCAAGATTCACGCGGAGACGCGGAGGTTGAGCTGCACTCCGCGTTCTCCGCGTCTCCGCGTGACCTATTTGTTGGCGCGCCGCGGCGCGCCGGGAGCTACGGCGGCGGGACGCCCCACATTGGCGCAGCGGCGTGCCGCTTTGGAACAGCGCCGGCGACCCAAAGCGGGTGTCGATGCCGCAAAGGGCTGGCACGGGGGTTGCTCCCCTGGTTCGCCAAGAGATTTCAGGTGCTGACCGCCATGTCCATTCGCTTCAAGACCGCCTTTGCCGCCGCCCTCGTCACGAGCATGGCCGGCGCCGCGCAAGCCGGCGATTTCAGCAATGCCAGCACCTACAACGCGCCTTACGGCATGCAGGCGGGCC
>CAYXMO010000042.1:0-15371 GCA_964465935.1 uncultured Rhizobium sp. | reverse complement strand
ACGACCTGCTCGACGAGGAGGGTTCGGAAATCTACATGCGTCCGGCCGGCGACTATGTCGCGCTCGGCAAGCCGGTGAACTTCCACACCGTGGCGGAAGCGGCGCGGCAGCGCGGCGAAGTCGCGGTCGGCTACCGCAAGAAGGGCAGCGGCGACGACGCCCGCAACATGGGCGGCGTGGTGGTGAACCCGGCGCGCTCGGAGCTGCTCAGCTACGCCGAGGCGGACCGGATCATTGTGCTGGCGGAGGATTAGGGTCGGCGCCGCGTCCTCCTTCGAGGCTCGCTACGCGTCCATACGCTGTCGCTATGGACACCTCAAGATGACGCTTGAGTTTTTCCTGCACAAATCTCGTCATGCTGAGGTGCTCCGCCGAAGGCGGAGCCTCGAAGCACGCACCTACCGCTTCTTCGCCTTGCGGGCGGCGTAGCGGGCGTCGCGGGCGGCTTTCTGGTCGGCGAGCAGCTTGACCAGCTTGTCGGCCTCCTCGCGCTTGGCCTTCTCGCGCTCCTCGGCGGCGAGACGCTCGGCTTCCTGGCGCGCCGCGTCCTCGGCCGCCTTGCGCTCGACCTCGCGCCGGCGCTCGGCGGCCTTCTCGGCTTCGCGGGCGGCGATGCGGGCGTCGCGCTCGTCGGCGACGCGCTTGCGCTCGGCCTGGCGGGCGGCGAATTGCGGATCGTTGGCCGGCGATTTGGCACGCGCGCGCTCCAGCTGGGCGGCCCGGGCTTTCGCCTGGTCTGCCAGCCTGTCGTTGAAGCTCTTTTCCTTAGGTCCGCGCATGACGTCTCGTCGTGCCTTTGCTGCTGCCGTATCGGGCGGCGAACTTACCCGCCGCGGGCCGATTTACAAGCCGGAAATTGGCGTGAAATCCGCGGAAAATATGAGATAAGGCGCGCATGGCGGCCCCGCTCCTGCTTCTGCAAGACATTCATGTGACGTTCGGCAACACCACGCTGCTGGACGGCGCGGAACTTTCTGTCGCGGCGGGCGAGCGGCTGTGCCTGGTGGGCCGCAACGGCTCGGGCAAATCGACGCTTTTGAAGATCGCCGCCGGGCTGATGGAGGCCGATAGCGGCAGCCGCTTCGCCCAGCCCGGCGCCACCATCCGTTACCTCGCCCAGGAGCCGAGCCTGGCCGGCTATGCCGACACCCATGCCTATGTCGAGGCCGGACTGATGCCGGGCGACGATCCGGCGCGCGCCTATTACCTGCTGGGCAAGCTGGGCCTTAGCGGCGCCGAAGCGCCCGATACGCTGTCCGGCGGAGAAGCGCGGCGCGCCGCACTCGCCCGCACCCTGGCGCCGCGTCCCGACATCCTCTTGCTCGACGAGCCGACCAACCATCTCGACCTGCCGGCGATCGAATGGCTGGAGGGCGAGCTGACGGCGCTGAAATCGGCGCTGGTACTGATCAGCCACGACCGGCGCTTCCTGGAGAACCTGTCGCGCGCCACCGTGTGGCTGGACCGCGGCCGGACGCGGCGGCTGGAAAAGAGCTTCGCGCATTTCGAGCCTTGGCGCGACGAGGTGCTGGCGCAGGAGGAGATCGAACGCCACAAGCTCGACCGCAAAATCGCGATGGAAGAAGACTGGCTGCGCTACGGCGTCAGCGCCCGGCGCAAGCGCAACCAGAACCGGCTGGCGCGGCTGCATGCGCTGCGCCATGGACGGCGCGATGCCTTGAAGGCGACGGGCGCGGTCAAGATGACGGTGAGCGAGAGCGAAGAAGGCGGCACCCGCGTCATCGACGCCAAGCGCATCTCCAAGAGCTATGGCGGCCTGACCGTGGTGCGCGACGTCTCGCTCCGCATCCATCGCGGCGAGCGCGTCGGCATCGTCGGGCCCAACGGCGCCGGCAAGACGACGCTGGTCAACCTGCTCACCGGCGTGCTGGCGCCCGACAGCGGCAATGTGAAGATCGGCGTCGCGGTGACGATGGCGCGGCTCGACCAGACGCGCAGCGTGCTGGCGCCCGACGACACGCTGGCCAACGTGCTGACCGGCGGACGCGGCGATCACATCCTGGTCGGCACCGAGATGCGCCACGTCGTCAGCTATATGAAAGACTTCTTGTTCAGCGCGGCGCAGGCGCGCTCGCCGGTCAAGGTGCTGTCGGGCGGCGAGCGGGCGCGGCTGCTGCTCGCCAAGGTGCTGGCGCAGCCCTCGAACCTGCTGGTGCTGGACGAGCCGACCAACGATCTCGATCTGGAGACGCTCGACCTGTTGGAAGAGATGATCGACGATTATCCCGGCACCGTCATCGTCGTCAGCCACGACCGCGATTTCCTCGACCGCGTCACCACTTCGATCCTGATGGCCGAAGGCGGCGGGCGCTTCCTCCAATATGCCGGCGGCTATACCGACATGCTGGCGCAGCGCGGCAAGGGCGTCGAAGCCAAGCCGGCGGCGAAGCCCGAAAAGAACGAAGCGCCAAAAGCGCCGCCGGCGCGCGCGGCCAAGCGCAAGATGAACTTCTCCGACAAGCACGATCTGGAGAAGCTGCCGGGGCGGCTCGCAGCGCTGGACGAGCAGATCGCCGCGCTGCAGGCGCAATTGTCGGCGCCCGATCTCTATGCCAGAGACCCCAAAAAGTTCGCGGCGCTGTCGCAGATGCTGGCCGACGCGCAGCACGCGCACGCGCAAGGCGAAGAGCGCTGGTTGGAGCTGGAAATGCTGCGCGAGGAATTGGAGAAGGGCTGACCTCTCCCGGTCAGCCGCCGAATAGCGAGAAGGCGGAACCGACAAACAGGCCGGCGACGATGTCGTGCTTGTCGCTGTGCCAGCCGAGCCGCACACCACCGATAAGATTCTGCTTGTCGTCGATGGCAAACGTAATCGGCAGGTCGAATCCGTATTCGTCGCTCTTGAAGTCGTAGCTGGCTTTCAAGTCCAGCGCGACGGCGTCCATTCCAACGATCCCCGATATGCTGGAAATGTCGAACTGGCGGCGCAATTCCAGCGATCCGATGAGCTTCTCGGTCTTGACCGGAGCGCCGACATGACCGGTGACGCAAGTCAGAACCGGGGCCGGCGGCACCGTGGGGCACAGCGTCCCCGTCGGCTTTTCGTCATAGGACCGCTGATATTCCAGGGCGCCGACGACGAACAAGGGCAGCTCGCTGGGAAACGCTCCGGCGTAGATTTTTGCCGACCATGGCGTATTCGTCATGTGGTTCTTGGCCGCCGTGGCCGGATCGAAATAGTCCGCCTTGAGGTAGCCGATCGTCGCTTCGAAACCGATGGTCTGGGCATCCGTGTCTTTCCCCAGGACGGCGGCGCTGGCATCGGCGTTCGGCAGGTATTTCTTCACGACGTCTTCGGCGATCGGATTGTCGCAATTCTTTAGCTTGTCGGCCGGCTTGGGGAATTTCGACTCGCAGAGCGTGACCGCAGTTTCGACCAATGCGTTATATCGGGTGAAATCCGCGTAGGTCGTTCCCCAAAATATCGAGTAGCCGATCTTAGCCTTGAAATCGCTGGGCAGTCCGCCGAAGTTCAAGATGTCGGTCGGCCCATCCCCCTTGTTCAAGGGCGCCGAGAGAACGAGGGAAACGGTCGAGGTAAAGCTTTTCCACTCATACAATCCGTTGTGCGGTCCACCGCTCAAGGGCGCCGAGCTCACCTTATCGTCGTGCCAGGCGCGGACGAGTTTCAGCGAGGCCGCGCCATTGCCGCTCGCCGCGCTCACTTGAGCGACCGCGCGCACCGTCAGCGTCTTGTCGATTTTGGCGCTTCCCAGCGAGCGCGCATCGGGCGTCGTGTCGTCTGCGCTCGCCGGACCCGCCAGGTAGAGCCCCGCCAGCGCATCGGCGGCATGGGCCGGCGCGCCGAGCAGCATGGCCGCGCCCGCCGCGGTCAACGCCCGAGCGGTGATTGTTCTGGCTGTCATGGTGCCCCCCGGCAAACTGTCTAAATCAAGCCTCGTTCGAATCGCCCTGCTTGGGAACGATGAGTTGCGTCGAATGGCTTACGGACGATCCGGCGTGGATCGTGTCTTCGCTGGCCGGCCGCAAGTCGTCGCCATTGTCGTCGCTGTAGGAAATCTTGATCGTCGAACCGCCCTTCGTCGTCGAGCCCGGGTCGCCGAAGAAAAGCCAATAGATGTGATATTTTCCGTCGGCCAGGGTCAGTTCGCCTTTACCCGAATTGGCATTGATCGCGATCGGGATCGGCGCAGCCTTGGAACCCCATGGCGAATACAGCAACGAGGCGTCGTGACCTCCCTTTCCCAATTCGACCTGAAAATTCACATGTGTCGCCATGGGTGCCGCCCCGCACGCTAGCCGCCAGAATAGATCGACAAATGACAAAACCGCTCCGCGACCCCAAATCCGGCAGACCGGTCACTATTTCCGGATATTAGATTGGTCACCCCTCCAGGACAAGTAAAGCGCAATATAGCATGCACTTGGCTTGGCGCCGCGAACGCGCGGGGCGCAGCGGCAGGCGGCGCGCCGCCGGGCGCCCAAAAGCCGGCTACCGCCGCAGGCGCAGCTTGTAGGTCAGCGCCAGCGCGATGCAGTGGCGCAGCGCTTTGTCCGGCAGCTTCGATTGGGCGTCGAACAGCAGCGCGCGGTTGCCGCCGAAGCGGAAAGTGCGCGGATAGAGTTCGCGGAAGCGGTCCACCAATCCGGTGGTGCAGATGAAATAGAGCGCCGCCTCGTCCGGCGCCGACGCCTTCCAGCCCAGCCGGATCGTGCTGCCGCTTTTGGACGGTGTGAGATAAGCCGGCTCGCCCCATTTCAAGGTCTCGTCGAGCGCGCCGACGCCTTCGGTCTTGGCGGCGACATCGTAGATCAGGGCGCGTAACGCCAGCAGCCGCGCCCGCAGCGCCGGCGGATAAGAACCGAACACGGCAGCGACCTTGGGGTTGGCGATGCGGCGCGTCATAGCGTTTCGGTGGGATTGGGCAGCAGCGAGAAAAGGGTCAGCAGCCAGTAGGCAACGCCGAAGCCGATCGCCACCAGGGTCAGGCGGGTCATCTTCGAATTGGCGGCGACGATCTCAGGCCCATTCAGGCGATTGACCGCGGACAGGACCGGCAGGAAGCAGAGCGGCGCCGCGGCGGCGAACGCCACGCCGAGCAGCGGATGGAACCGAAGGTTGACGGCAAGGTTCGCGCCGATCAGCCAGACCGGATAAAGAACCGCGGCAGCGAGGCCGGCGAACCGCAGCCAGGCGGGAACCGGCGCCCGCTTGGCGGCGTCGGCGAACAGCGGATAGAGCCAGATCCATCCGAACACGCTGCGCCAGAACGGCAGGATGTCGGCGCGGCCGCCCCTGAGCTTGGCCCAGCGCCAGCACTTCCACATCCAGAAGATCGCGAACAGGCCGGCGGTCAGGACGTTCATCAGGAGGAATTCGCCGGCGCTCACCGGATAGTAGAAGCCGCTTGCGGCCCAGGCGTCGTCGCCATGCAGCCCGCGGCGCAGCGCGAAGACCGCGCCGCTGACGAGCGCTGCCAGGCCGATGGCGGCGAGGACATAGAGCGCGATATCGAAGGGCTTGACCGCGCCGGCATCGCCCATCGTGCCGCCGGCATGCGAGGTGAGATCGAGATACCAGTAATTGTCGTCGGACACGGCGTTGGCGTCGTCGGCCGCGCTGTCGACATCGGCGGCGCCCAGCACGTCCTTGATGCCAATGAGATGGTAGTCGAGCGTCAAGGTGTTGCCGTCGCGCGCCACGTCCATCGCATAGGAAAACCCGGCGCCGCTGAACGACACGGCGCGCGGCGCCGGCGGACGGCGGCCGGGCGTGACGACGACGATGACGTGCTCCTTGTTCACCGGCCAAGGCAGCGCATAAGGCGTGGCGCGCTTGCCGGACGGGATCTTGTCGTAGGTGTCCATGCTGGACGCCTTGACCAGGAATTTCTCCAGCAGCTTGCCGCGATGCACGTTGGAGGGCGAAAGTTGGTACGCCTCCATCACCACGATCTTGTTGGCGTCGCGGTCGTCGACGACATGGATCGGCCTGGCGCGGACGATGCCCGGATACATCCCGGCGTAGAATTTGAGATAGTCGCTTTCGAGCTGGGCCTGGCTCTTGCTCGCGATCTGGCCGCGCATCGAATCGGCTTCGAGCGCGAGATAGGTGGTCTCGACGTTCAGCGTCAGCGCCGGATTGTCGCCGCGGCTAAGCTCGTAGCGTTCGACGGTGCGGTAGGTCGGGGCCGGCGCCGCCGGCGGCGCGATGCGCTCCAGCCGGGTCTGGCCCGGCGCCACCGGCAAGGCCCAGCCATAGTTGAGCGCCGCGAGATTGGGAAAGCGCCCGCCCTCGTTCGAGCCGGTGGGATCGAGCCAATAGGCGCGGCCCTGCAAGCGCACCTGGACGATGGCGTGATCGAAGACGTTGGCGGCCGGCGCCATCGACGGCAGGCCCTGGCCTTCGTCCATGTCGGTCAGCGCGACATAGGCCTCCACACCCAGATGGCGCAGCAGCGCGACGAGAAGCTGCGACTTGTCCTTGCAGTCGCCGAAGCCGGAGCGGAACACCTCGGTGGGACTGCGCGGCGTGTAGGAGCCGGCGCCGATCGAGAGGCTGACATAACGCAGATCGTCCTCGACCAGCCGCATCGCCTCGGTGATGCGGTCTTCGGGCCTGGGAAATTTCTTCGCGATCGCGTCGGCCCGCGCCGCCAGCTCGGGCGGCAGCGCGTCGTTGCCCGAATAAAGCGGCAGCGCCCAGGCCACGACATCGGCCCAGCGTGCCATGCTGGAAAGCGCAACCTTGCCCCAGCCGGCAAACCATTGCGGCGTGCCGTCCTCGCTGGCCGACGGTTCGGCATCGACCATGCGCCATTCGTAGATCGTGTCGCCGCCGCTGCGGGTGCGGGTTGGCTTGAGGGTGGTGCTGCGGTTGCGGATGATGAGCGGGCGGTCCGACGGCCAGATCAGCCGATAACGCATCAGCTCCAGCGGCACCGCCCAATTGGTGGTGACATGGCCGAAGAACGCGCCGGGCCAGAAGGTCGAGTGCGAATCCCAGCTATAGGCATAGTCGACGATGTCGCCGACGCGCACGTCCTTGATCTCGATATGGATGGTCTTGCGGCCGTCGAAGATGCCCTTGTCGAGCTCCTGCTCGCGGCGCAGGACCTCGATGTCGGCGCCGGTCATGCGGTCGGCCGCGACGCCGTTGCGGATGACGCGGATGTGGTGCAGGACGACATGCTCCTGGCTGGGATCGTAGTCGATCTCGAAGCGCGCGGCTTCTTCCAGGCCGGTGCGGTCGGTCACCTTGTAGACGTTGCGGGTGTAGAAGGTCTCGTCAGTGCCGTCGGACTTCACCTGACTGTCGAGCAGCAGGTAGTAGATGCCGTCCTCGACCTCGCGCAGCCGCGCCGGGCGCGGAGCGGGAATGGGCAGCTCCTCGACGAAGTCAGCAGGCGCGCCGCGCGCGACCGTGTCCTGCGCGGCGGCGGGCGGCGCGAGAGCGAACAGGCTCAGAAGCAACAGGAACGCAAATCGCACCACCGCACCCAGGAAAAGAGTTCCACCACCGGCGGCAACAGTGTTTCCGGTACGGTCAGCCAAAGCAATCGCGACGGCGATGCTGGTTAATTGCGTCTAAGGCAGCTGCGCGCGTGGCCTGCCGAGCCGCAGCTCGCGGCAACCATGTCCGCCTTCGCCCGCCCATACGCGGACGCTATGGACGGCTACGGCGCGACAGCCTGCGAAGCGCGAAGCAGGATGGCGGACAGGGTGAGATTCGAACTCACGAACCCCGTAAAGGGTCTCCGCATTTCGAGTGCGGTGCCATCAACCACTCGACCACCTGTCCGTGGGGCGATCTGATACTGGGACCGGCGCGAAATCGCAAGCGGTGGCGAAAATGCCGCCCGCGCGGCAGACTGGCGCGATGGCGAACCGGCGGGAATTCCTCAAGATCGGCGCGGCGGCGGCGCTGGTTCCCTTCGGCGCGCAGGCCGCGAGCGATGCCGATGCGCAATTCTACGCCCTGCTCGGCCAGATCGCAGACAAGCCGTCCTCGATGCAATTGGCGGCTTTGCGCGGGTGCGATCCGGTGCCGCTCAGCTTCGCGGCGCGGCTCGACTATGACGGTGTCGTCGAAGGGCTCGAACTCGATACCACGCTGCGCGCGAAATTCGCGTTCGGGATCGTTGGCGCCACGATCTCGCCTTATGTCCTCAGTCAGCGCAGCGGCGCCTATCTCGATCTCACAACGGCGGCGGCGGTGGGCATCGATGACGAAACGGCGCGGCTGAATGCCGATGCGGCGGCGGGTGTCGTGCCGCCCGATTTCATCATCGATGCGACGCTTGCCAAGCTCGCGGCCGCGCGCAGCGCGGCGCCGGTGGCGGCAGCGCTGGCGGCGCAGATCGATGCCCTGCAAGCGCTGCGCCCGCGCGCGGCGCATGAGGCCGGCGTGTGGCGGCTGCCGGGCGGCGACGGTTACTACGCACTCGCCTTGCAGGCGGGTGCGTCGCTCGCCATCGCGCCGCCGGCGGCGCATGACGAGGGCCTGCGCCAAGTGCGTGAATTGTCGGCGCGCGCCGAGCCGCTGCTGCGCCGGCAAGGACTGCGCGACGGCACTGTGGGCGCGCGGCTGCATGTGCTGGGGGGCGATCCGCGCTATCTCTACAGCGACGACGATGCCGGACGCGCGGCGGCGGCGGCGGCGATGAACGCGCGGCTGGCGGCAGTGCGGCCGTGCCTGGCTGGGCTGTTCACCGGCTTGTCGCCGGGCGCCGTCACGGTTGAGATCGCCGGACCCGGCAAGATCGGCTACCGCGTCGCGCCGTCTTACGACGGCCGCACGCCCGGCGCCTATTATGTCGATCTGCGCGAGATCGGACGGCGGCCCGACTGGTCGCTGCCGACCGTGGTGCATCACGAAACCTTGCCCGGCCACCTGCTGCAGCTGCCGCTGCAGGAACACGCCGCGCCGCCGCCGCTGCGCCTGCGCACCACGCCCAACGCGTTTTTCGAAGGCTGGGCGATCTATGCCGAGCAATTGGCCGAGGAGATCGGGATGCTGGACGGCGACGAGCGGGCGCAGCTGGGCTTCCTGCAGTCGCTGCTGGTGCGGGCGGCGCGGCTGGTGATCGACACCGGCATCCATTTCAAGCGCTGGAGCCGCGAGGACGCCATCGCGCGCTTCTTCGCTATCGCCGGCGACGCGCCCGACACGCTGCAGAACGAGGTCGACCGCATCGTGGTGCAGCCCGGCCTCACCAGCGGCCCGGCGCTGGGCCGCGCCACGATCTTGAACCTGCGCGAGCGGTTCGGCGCCGACCGCAAGACGTTCCACGACACGCTGCTGCAACGCGGCGCGATGCGCTTGAGCCTGTTGGAGCAGGTGTTCAGTCCGCCTCGCCGATAAGCACCTGCACCTGCGCCCGCGCCTTGTCCGACAGCAGCGGCACGACCTGCGCCAGCGCTTCGCACATCTCGGTCGCGAAGCCGTAGGGCGGATTGACGACGATCAGGCCGGCGGCGGTGAGGCGGCTCTTTGTGCCGATGGCTTTCTCCGGCGCGCCGATGTCGATGTCGATCCGCAGCGCCTTCTTGACGCCGGCGCCCAGGACTTCACCAGTGAAGGCCTTGGCCTCGCCGGCCGATTTGACCGGAAACCACAGCAGGTAAATCCCGGCCGCGAAACGGCGCAGCGCTTCGCCCAGGGCGCGCGCCTGATCGTGGAATTCGCTTTCGCTTTCGAACGGCGGATCGATCAGCACGATGCCGCGCCGTTCCGGCGGCGGCAGCAACGCGGCGAGGCGCCGATAGCCGTCGGCCTGCTCGACCTGCGCGTTGCGAAACCCGGCCAGCGCGATCTTGAGCGCCGCCGCTTCCTCCGGATGCTTCTCGACCGCGACCAGCCGATCCTGCGGCCGTAGCAGCGCGGCGGCGATCAAGGGCGAGCCGGGATAAGCCTCGCTGCCGCCGGCGAGGCGCAGATATTCGCCGAGCGCGCCCTCGCTCTGCGCCAAGCCGCGCAGCCGCCCGATGCCGTTCGCCGCCTCGCCGGTGCGCGCCGCCGCGTCCGCCGCCAGATCGTAGCGCCCGCGCCCGGCATGGCTGTCGATCACCGCGAACGGCGCCTCTTTCCTGCGCAGGTGCAGCAGCACGCCGGCCAGCGCCAGATGCTTGACGACATCGGCGAAATTCCCGGCGTGATAGGCGTGGCGGTAGTTCATGCGGTCCCAAGCTGGCGCGGCGGGCGCTTTGCTATATCATCGCCGCGATTTCAAGGTGAGGGCGATCATGACGAAACCGGCTTGGATATCGGCGCTTGCGGCCATCGCGGCACTTAGCGCGGCGCCCGCCGCGGCGGCGCCCGTTATCACGCTCTACAGCGCCCCCAACTACCAGGGCCAGTCGATCACCATCGACCATCCGGTGCGCGATCTCGATCACCACGATTGGGACTTCGGCGACCGCGCCCAGAGCGCCCGTGTTCACGGCCATTGGCTGGTGTGCGCGGCGAAGAACTTCCAGGGCGATTGCGTGACGCTGAACCACGACACGCCGCGGCTGAAGGACTACGACATGAACCGGCGCGCCGACTCGGTGCGGCCGCTGTAGCTCACTCGCAGAACACCCGCACCTTCGCCTTGTCGCTGTCGACGTCGACCTGCAGGTCGCGCAGCTGCTCGATCACGTCTTCCAGGCTTTCCGGCGTCAGCTTGGCGATGTCGACGTCGATGCCTTCCTTGCGCAGGGCGTCGTTGACCTCGGTGCGGGCGCGCGGCGGGATGATCGAGGTCAGCTTGACGCCGGCGCGCAGCAGCAGCATCGGCACGCGCACGTTCACCTTCACCGGCCCGTCGTGATCGTCATGGCCGTCGACCAGGACGCGCAGATATTTCAGCTTGTCGCCCCGCCGCGCCTCGGGACCGGAGACGGCGGTCGTGGGTTCGCGTTCGACGGCGCTGAGCAAGCGCTCGGCCTCGTCGGCGGTGATCTTGCCGGAAGCCAGCATCTCCAGGATCTGGCGGCGGTTCTCGCTCATCTTGATTTTCCTTTCAATACACATGCCCCGAGGCCGGAGGCCTCAATAGACATGAATGAAGACATAGGCGTCGGGGCTGTCGACCTCGACATGGGTGCCGCCCAGGCCGCCGAGCACGCCGAAGATGCCGCCCAGCGTCTTGAACGGCGCGATGTCGGCGACGGCGCAGAACACGAAATAGACCGGCAGCAGCACCAGCACGAAAGGCAGGAGCAGCAGCCACACCAGGAACAGCGGCACCCACAGCCTGATGCCGCGGTGCATGCGGGTGGGCAGGATGTGGACGCGGGCCAACATCGGCGGCAGCCAGCTCATGACGTTCCCTCCAGTTCCTTGATGGCGTCGGCGGCGCTGATCTCGCCGCGGGCAAGACGGTCGAGCACTTCGCTGCGCGCCGGCGCCGGATCGGTGTCGACGAATTCGAGCGCCCCGGCGATGCGGTTCAGCCGCGCCTTGACGGTCGGGTAGCTGACGCCGAACACGCTCTCCATCTCCTTGATCGAGCCGTGGCTCTTGACGAAGGCGGCAATGAAGACCTGGTCCTCGACGGCAAGGCGCGCCAGCTGAGGCAGCTCGAAGGCGCCCTCGACGACGATGTCGCGGCCGGCGAGGCGGACGCGCTCGACCACCAGGGGAGCCCCCTGGGTCAACGCCGTCAGTTCCTGCCAATCCTTGGCCATCGAAGAGGGCCGAAGTTCCGTTGCCCTTCTGATATGGATCAAGAAAATTGATTTTTCAAGCCGTGAAAATTGATTTTTTTGATTTCATATGTAAGTTCCGATAAAGACAGTGAATTTCGAGGGTCCGATGTCCCGCCCGCCCACCTATCGCCCGGCCACCTTCTTCCTCCTCACCTTCCTTTTGACCTGGCTCCCCTGGTTCGGCGCCGCCTGGTTCAGCCGGCGTCCCGGCGGCGAAGCGGCAGACGCGGCGCTGCAACTCCTCGGGCTGCTGGGGCCGTTCGCGAGCGCGCTGATCCTGCTGCGCCCCGACGCCGCGCTGTGGGCGGACTTCAAGGACCGGCTGACCAATGTGCGGCGGCTCAGCTGGCTGTATCTGCCGGTCACCGTGCTGCTGATGCCGGCGGCGACCTACGCCGCGATCTGGCTGTCGGTGCGGCTGGGCCGGCCGGCGAGCCAACTCGCCCTCATCCCCAATCTGATCGCGATGGTGCCGATCATGTTTCTCGCGCCGCTGCTGGAGGAGCTTGGCTGGCGCGGCTATGGCGTCGACGCGCTGCGCGCGCGACTGGGGATGCGCAGCGCCACGCTGCTCTTTGCCCTGCTCTGGGCGATCTGGCATGTGCCGCTGTTCTTCATCGCCGGGAGCTACCAGCAGGGTTTGGTGCTGCTCGGCCCGTTATACGTCGCGAACTTCTTCGTCAGCGTCGTGCCGGCGGCGATCATCGCCAATTGGCTGTACGAAATGCATCGGCGCTGGATACCCGTCGCCATCCTCTTCCACTTCATGCTCGACGCCGTCGCCGAGAGCTTTGCCGCCGAGCCCTTCACCAAATGCATCGTCACGGCGGTCTTCGTCGCCGTGGCGGGGCTGATCCTGGTTCTCGACGCCAAAGCCTTCGCCAAGGGACCGCAGAAATTTGCCGCCAGTGGCGCCTAGAGACCCGCTTCGGTCAGCCAGCGCGCATAGATCGGCTCGAACCCCGGATCGATCCAGAGATGCTCGCGCAATTCGGCCGCCGGGACGATGCGGCGGTGGGAGATTTCGAAGCGCGGCTCCCACGGCAACACCTCGACCTCGGCGCGCCACAGCGAGCGCACCAGGACAAGTCCCTGCTCCGGCCCGCTCGTGCAGGCGCCGCGGCTGAAGCCGAGCAGGCGCGCGGCGCGAACCGTGCAGCAGGCTTCTTCCAGTATTTCGCGGCGCAGCGTCTGTTCCCAGGTCTCGTCGCCCTCCGGCCGTCCGCCGGGCAAGCTCCAGTGCGCGCCGTCCTGGCTGACGAGCACGACCCCGCCATCCGGCGCGACGCACAGCGCGGCGGCGCCGTGGTTGGTGCCGGGCGGTTCGGCGTGGGGCGGATGCCAGGCGCTGCGCCATTCGCCGCCATTGGCGACGATGACGAATTCCTCGCCGTCGCGCGCGCTCACTTGGAGATCGCTTCCAGCGGCAGGTCCTTCACCTTGGGCCCGAAGGCGCCGATGGTGACGGCAACGATCGCCATGCTGGCGGCGATCAGGGTGAAGACACCGCCGACGCCGAAGCGGCCTAAGAAGAACGCGATGACGAAGGTGCTGAGCACAGTGGAAAGCCGGCTCCAGGAATAGACGAAGCCCACCGCCAGCGCCCGGATGCGGGTGGGGTAGAGCTCGGCCTGATAGGCGTGGAACGAGAACGACATGATGTTGTTGGCGAGCGTGACGAGGACGCCGAACAGGATCAGCAGCGCCGGCAGCCGCATCTGGGCGAACAGCAAGCCGAACACGGCGACTGAGGCGGCGGCGCCGGCGATCGCCCATTTGCGCTCGATCTTGTCGGTGAACAGCGCCGCCAGCAGCGGGCCGACAGGCGCGGCGAGCGCGATGACGAAGGTGTAGCCCAGGCTCTTGGTCACCTCGATGCCCTGGCTGATCAGGAAAGTCGGCACCCAGTTGTTGAAGCCGTAGAAGCCGACGGTCTGGAACAGGTTGAAGGCGATCAGCAGGACGGTGCGGGCGAGATAAGGCCGGCGCCAGATCTCCCAGAAGCTGCCGCGCGGCGTCTCGAACGGCGCGTGCGCGGGCTGCGGCAGCGGACCGCTCTCACGCGCCGCCTGCGCTTCGAACTGCGTCACGATGCGATCGGCTTCGGCGAGGCGTCCATGATGTGCCAGCCAGCGCGGGCTCTCCGGCACCGCGAGGCGGATGAACCAGACGAACAGCGCGCCGCTCGAGCCGCACAGCACCACCCAGCGCCAGCCGTCCAGCCCCAGCGGCGCAATCGGCACCAGCAGCCAGGCGAGGAAGGCGACCGCCGGGATGGCGCTGAACTGCACCACCTGGTTGAAGGCGAAGGCGCGGCCGCGCACCGCGCCCGGCACCAGCTCGGCGATATAGGTGTCGATGGTGACGAGCTCGACGCCGATGCCGAGCCCCGCGATGAAGCGCCACGCTTCGAGTCCGAAGGCGGTGGTCTGGAACGCCATCATCGTCGCCGCGGCGGTGT
Source organism: uncultured Rhizobium sp. (assembly GCA_964465935.1). Classification (GTDB taxonomy): domain Bacteria; phylum Pseudomonadota; class Alphaproteobacteria; order Micropepsales; family Micropepsaceae; genus Rhizomicrobium. The sequence goes on along the minus strand of CAYXMO010000042.1, from coordinate 1,234 downwards.
ACCAGAGCAGCGAGACCGTGAAGATGGTGCGCCGCCCGAAACGGTCGGCGACGAAGCCGAACAGCAAGGTGCCGAAGAACAGGCCCAGGAAGAACGCGGCGACGAAACTGGCTAGGCCGGTGAGACCGAACAGGCCAGCCGTGGTCGGGGTCAGGATGCCGGCCTTGACCAGTCCGGGCCCGACGTAAGCCGACAGGAACATGTCGTAGAACTCGAAGAAGCCGCCGAGCGACAGCAGCACGACGCGCAGCCACAAGGCGCGACCCGGCGGCAGCCGCTCCAGCCGCGCGGCGATGGTCGCTGGCGTCGTGTCCATGATTCCCCCTGTTCAGCGGGCGAGCTTAAGGCCAAACCCGGGTTTCGAGATATGCCGGCATGCGGCCGGCGGCGAGTTCGCCCAGCATCTCGCGGAAACCGGTGCGGCAGCGGAAGCCCATCCGCCGCAGCGCCCGCGAGGGATCGTAGATGCGGTCGATGCGGCCGAACATCGTCCAGCCGAGCTTGGCGTAGATCGCGGGATAGTCGGGGAAGTAACGCGCCACCACCGCCGGCGCGCCGGTCATCAATTCGCGGCAGTCTTCGCGCGCGAAAGGCGGCATGGCGCAGACGATGAATGTGTCGAAGCCGATGTCCGGCGCCTTCTGGAGCGCCACGATATGCGCCTCAGCCGCATCGTCCTGCGTCAGGCGGCGGAACAAAAGCTCGTTGGCCTTGGTGTTGGGACCGCACTGGGCGATGTCGTGCGCCATGTCGTCGGTCTCCGGGAAGAACCGTGCGGTGCGCAGGATGATCACCGGTAGCCCGAACTGCTCGTGATAGAGCCGGCACAGATGCTCCGCCGACAATTTGGTGACGCCGTAGATGTTGCGCGGGCTTGGGTTGAAGTCCTCCGTCAGCCAGGCCGCCTCGGGCGCCGTCGCGGCGCGAATGTCTTTCGATACCATCAAGGAGGTCGTCGAGGTGCAGACGAAGCGCGTCACACCTTGCGCCACCGCTTCTTCCAACAGGTTCTGCGTGCCGGCGACGTTGACGGCGACGAAGTCCTCCCTGGCGTGGGTCTCGATGTTCGGCTTGTGCAGCGCGCCGCCATGGACGATGGCGTCGATCCGGTTGTCGCCGATCGCGGCGCGGACCAAAGCGCGGTCGGCAATCGATCCGACCAGCGCGGTCGTGGCGGCGGGCCTGGGATCGAGGCCGAACACGGCATGGCCGGCCGCCTGCAGCCGCGGCACCA
>CAYXMO010000041.1:0-15402 GCA_964465935.1 uncultured Rhizobium sp. | reverse complement strand
CGGCACGATCTTCGCGGTCTGGTATCTCTACCGCACCTTGCGCGGCCTGATCCGCACCCTGGACGGCCAGCCCTACTGATCGTCGTGGCTGAAGCGGCTGTCGGGGAAGCGGTGCGGATTGGCGGTGGCGTGGCCGGCCGGGCGCGCATGCATCAGGAACAATCCGATCGCGCCGATCATCAGGGCCAGCGCGAAGGTGAAGGGCACGAAGCCGAAGATCAGGCCTTGCACGCTGGCGGCGGCGTGGAAGCTCATGCCCATTTGCGCGCCCCACAGCGTACAGTCGCCGATGCCCGCTTCGCTCACCGGGCAGCCTTCATACATCGAGGTGTAGACCGCCAGCATCGGCAGGATCAGCGCCAAAGGCGGCAGCAGCAGCAGGCTGAGCGCCGCCATCAGCGGCCGGCGCACCACCAGGCAGGCGATGGCGGCGATCAGAGACAACGCGATCAGGACGATCATGTTGGCGCCGATGGTCCAGGACAGCGCCAGCGCGTCGCGCAAGCCGCCGCCCAGCTCCATGCCGTGGCACAGATCGGGTCCCGGCGCGCACTGCGCCCCAAGCGCGACGGCGCGCACGATCCACACCAGAAGCGACGGTCCGAGCAGAATCGCCACGCACGCCGCCCAGATATTGAGCGCCGTATGCCGCTTGCCACGCGCGGGTACCTCGTCGTCCATATCGCGATGTTAAGCATGGCTTTCGCGGGCGCACGTAAAGGATTCGTGCGCCATGCTTAACGGCGGAACCTTTACTGCGTCACGCCTACGGTATCAGGCTTTTACCGACGGCCGTTCCTTCACGTGCGCGAACCAGGTGGCGAGGTTCTTGAACTCCGGATTGAGCGGCTGGCCGACCTGGCCGCCGAAATCGACGAAGCAATAGAGCAGCACGTCGGCCAGGGTGAAGCGCGAGCCGCAGACGAACGCCTTGCCGTCGATCTGGCCGTCGAGCCATTTGAGGCGGTCCTGCGCGATCTTCTTGAGGCCATCGGCAGCCTCGGGCACCGTCACCATGCGGCTCTGGAACAGGGCCAAGCCCTGGCTGAAGCGAAAGCCGTTGGCGAGCGGCTCGCAGATGTTCAGATCGATGCGGCGCGTCCACATCCGCACCTCCGCCTTCTCCTCGGCGGTGCTGCCGATCAGCGCCGGCTTGGGGTTCTTGTCCTCGAGATATTCGCAGATCGGGATGATCTCGGAGAGGAACGAACCGTTGTCGAGTTCGAGGCACGGCATCTGGCCGTGCGGATTGCGCTTCAGATGGTCGGCCTGGCGGTTTTCCCCCGCCATCAGGTTGACGTCCTGCGAGGGGATGGAGAGGCCTTTCTCCGCCATGAACATGCGCACGACGCGCGGATTGGGGCCGACCGAATTGTAGAACTTCATGGCGTGCTCTCCCGTGGATTTTCGCGGACGTTAGGCAAGCGGCGGAACCTGAGTCAAACGCGCCCTAGGGGAAGCACGAATGCGAAAACGCCGGAGCCGAAAATCTCTAGACCACGCGGATGCCGTATTCGATCCGCAAATCATGCAGGGAGCGGTGTTGAAATTCAGCGGGCGGCTCCCACGGCCACTTGACCGGCATTTGCCAGGATGCAATCGCGGCGCGAAGGATGCGCGGCAGGGCCAGCATCAGGGCCCAGAGGGCCTTGCCGTAGCCAAGCTCCTTGAATTGCGCCTTCGCCTGCTTGTCCTGTGCTAGGTAGGCGACATACCGCCGAACGCCGACATCACACGACAGAAGCGTCCGCGCATCAGCGAGCGCTTCGTCGGTCAGGCTCGTATTCAGACCAAAAATCACATGGCAGACGTCGTGGCTTCGAAAGAGCGCGGCGCTTTCGGGTGGCAAATTGTTCGGTCGAATGACGGTGCCTACATTGGCGGCGTAATATTGCTCCAAGCCTTCGGCTAAAGTGAGCGCGCTGTCCTGCTCCTGATAGGCTAGACGCGCACGATGATCGCGCGAACCACGACGCATGCCACCAGTCTACCGCGTCGGCCGCGTGTTCGCAAAAATGGAAGCGAGAAGCGCCAAAAAAAAGGCCGGGAGAGTTTCCTCTCCCGGCCCTGGTAACGCTGCGGCTGCGGCGATCAGTCGACCTTGGCGGTGACGCCGATCTTGATCGTGCGGCCCAAGGGGTTCGCCGTGAACGCGTCGTACGAGTAGTCGGTACGGGCGAACGGCGGATCCTTGTCGAAGATGTTGTTCAAGGTGAGGTTGAACAGCAATCCCTGCTCGGCCCAATCGTACTGATAGGCGAGGTCGAAGGTGATCCACGGCGCCACCGTCATGCCGGACCGGCTGAGGCACGAGGTGGTGTCCGGCGGGACGCAGGTGAAGCCGGCCTGCGCTATGGTGAAGATCGCCGCGCGGCTTGAGATCGGGCTGTTGCTGTCCCGCATCGAGCCGACATAGTTGGCGGTGAAGCGCAGATTGTGCGGTCCGGTGTTGTACTGGGCGAAGAAGCTGCCCTTGAACCTGGGCAGCGACACCACCGAGCCGTTGCCGACGTTCAGCTCACCCGCGGCTTCGAAGGCCGGGATGATCGTCACGCCTTCGACGACCTGCTTGGACACCTTGTAGTTCAGGTTGTAGGTGCCGGCGACGTTAAAGGTGAAGTTATCGCCGTCTTCGATCACGTCCGGCATGATGTAGGTCGCCGCGAGATCGAAGCCCTGCGTCATCTGCGAACCGCCATTGATGGTGTTCACATGGACGCGGGCGATGTTGGACACGTTGGCCGTCGCGTTGCACCGCGCCGCTTGCGTCGGCAGCGCGCTGTTGAACGTGATGCGGTTGATGAGGTTGGCATAAGCGGCGACCAGGCAATTGTTGGAGCCGGGCACGGGCGACGCCGGACCGAACGATCCCGGAGCGCCCGGGAAGATCGCGCCCAGAATGGCATTGCCCGACTCGGTGCCCAGCGGGTTGGCGAAGTCGAAGTGCCAGAAGTCGAGCGTGCCCGAGAAGCCTTCCCAGTTGACGATCGCGCCGACGTTCCAGTTCTTCGCCTTCTCCGGCGACAGGCCGACGGTGCCGGCGGGCTGGCCGCCATTGCCGAAGGTGTCGAACGCGAGATAGGCGCCGCCCGCCGGCGAGAAGGCCAGGATGGTGACCGGGTTCGGGATCAGCGCGCCGAGCGTCGGGGCACGGAAGGTCGAACCGCCCGAGGCGCGCAAGGCGAGCCAATCGGTCACCTGCCAGCGGATCGAGCCCTTCGGATTGAAGGTGCTCTTGCCGCCATAAATCTCCTCGTAGCGGGCCGCGACATTGGCCTGCAGATCTTCGGTGATCGGGATGTTGAGCTCGCCGAACACCGCCTTGGTCTCGCCCGACAGGTGATACGGCGCGTAGTTGCCGTAGAACCCGTAAGGACCGTTGCGCACGGCGCAGCTCGTCGAGCCGGTCAGGACCGTGTCGACGCAGGGCGTGATGTTGTTGTCGGTATAGGCGCCGTAGCTGCCTTCGTAGGTGTCACGGCGATACTGGAAGCCGAAGGCCCAGCCGATGGGATCGTTCGCCCACAGCTTGACCCCGCCCAGCGTGCCGTTGAGCACGCCGTCGATCACGAACTCGTCGTTATGGGCATGGGTGAGCTGCGAGTCGGGCCCGTAGATCCAGCCGATGACGCTGGAAACGTTGGTGACGCGCGGATCGAGCGCGACCGCCGCCGCATATTGCGGGTTGATCGCACCGGTGATCGCCTGTTTCGCCACGCCGGTCGAGAACGGGTTGATGTAGTAGCAATTGCCCGTGCCCGGAACACCCGTCGCCGGATCGCATTGCGGTCCGGTCAGCGTGCTGCCGAGGCCGCGCAGCGCGAGCTGCAGACGGTCGACGAGCATGTCGGGCGTGACTTGCGTGGCGTTGGCGCCCGACTGGGTGACCGCGATGTTCCAGTGCGTGTCGCCCGCCCATTTGAAGTCACCTTCCAGCGAGGCCGAGGCACGATAGGTGTCCTGGTCGCGCTGACCAAGCTGGCCCTGGCCGCCGAAGAACGAGTTGCCGCCGATGCCGAGCGCGCGCCAGATCAGCGCGCCGGCATAGACGCCGTTCGCCGTCAAGGCCGCACTCACAGTCGCCGGGTTCAAGGTGCGCAACGTCGCAAGGCCGGGGTTGGTCACCGGAATATAGAAGTTGGTGCTGTCGAACACCGGCGAGCGCGACGGCCCGACACCGATGGTCTTCGACGGCGCTTGTCCCGGCGTCGGGGCGCCCGCCAAGCCCGGGAACTGGTTCGGCAGATAGCTGACCGATTGCGGCACGTTGTGGACCGCGGTGCGGCCATAGAGGCCTTCCAGGTGCAGGCGCATGCCGGCGCCCAGCTTCACGTTGACTTCGGCATAGCCCTGGTAGCGATCATTGTCCTCTTCGAGATTGTCGAAGTCGGCGAAGCGCCAGTAGCAGCGGCCGCCCGAGCCGCCCGCGCCCACGACATTGGGGCCCAAGGCGGCGTTGATGGCGGCGTTGTTGCTGACATTGGTATTCGCTTCACCCGACCAGTCCTGGGCACAGGACGGATCCTGGATCAGGCCGCCTGACGCGCCATTGATGAACGTGCCGGGAGCCGCCGCGCCGGACCAGCCGCCGCCCGGATTCTTGAACAGGGCCTTCAGCGCGCCGACCTGGGTGGTGTATTTCGGCGTCGCGAAATCGCGCGCCGTGGCCGGCAGGGTGGATTGCTTGTTGTAGCCCGCGGCGAGGAAGATGTTGGCGTTCTCGTCGCCCCAGCCATAGGCGGCGCCGGCGTTGAAGTCGCCGTCCGAGCCTTCGATGCGGCGATAGTCGCCGCTGACTTCAAGGCCGTTGAAGTTCTCGCGGGTGATGATGTTGACCACGCCGCCGATCGCTTCGGAGCCGTAGGTCGCGGCGGCGCCGTCCTTCAGCACTTCGATGCGGCCGATCGCGGCGGCGGGGAACATGTTGAGGTCGATCAGCGGCGTCAGCGCCGAGGCGGCGGACGTCGTGATGCGGCGGCCGTTGAACAGCACCAGGGTGCGCGACGCCGAGAGGTTGCGCAAATTGACGCTCGACACGCCTTCGGTGCGGCCGGCGGTGAACTGGTTGGCGTCGCCGAACACCGCGCCGCTCGACGGCAGCGTCTTGATCAGATCGACCATCGAGGGCGAGCCGCGCTTCTTGAGGTCATCCGAACTCAGCACCGTGACGGGCAAGGCGGTCTGTTCGGCGGCACCGGTGATGTACGAACCCGTGACGACCACGGTTTCGACGTCTGCCGCGGCCGCGACGGTCGATGCGAACGCGAGTGAAGCGCTCGCCAAAGCGGCGGCGCGAACGATACGTATGGACATGTTTTCTCCCCAGATCGCTCTCGGTTTTCACCGGCAACACATGCCGGTGCCCGCGCGGCCGAAGCTCCGCCCCCAGGCGTTGTTACGGTACGTCAATGTTTCCGCGGCTTACGAGTGCAGTTTTACCACAGGGGGTGTAATTCACTGATTGATGAGCAATTATATTCCACTGAGAATCTGTCAATAAACCAAGCAAACTCATGCGTTTACGGCATACCTGAAAAACGAAAGGTCCCTGGAGCCGAAAAAGACGCATCATAGTTTCGTACTAGTGTGTTTCCGCAATTAAATGACGTTGCTCGCCATCGCCGCAATTGGTCTGGAACGAGGCTGTTGCGGTGGCGGGCGGCCTCGCCCATCTATTGCCGGCCACCAATCACGAGCCCGGCTTGCGCAAAGTTCTGATCCTGACGGCGGGCTGGCTGCTCACCCTGATCGGCATCGTGGTGACGCCGATGCCGATCCCGATCCCGTTGGCCGGCCTGCTGCCGCTGCTCGCCGGCCTCGCCATCCTGATCAATCATTCGCGCACCATGCGCCGCGCCATCCAGCGCATCCGCCACCGCGTGCGCTGGCTGTCCTATATGATCGAGCACGGCGCCCACCGGCTGCCCAAGAAGATCGGACAGATCCTGCACCGCTCGCATCCCGCCCCGATCGCGCGCAAGGAACGCATCGCGACGCGGCCGCCCGGCGACGGCGCGGCCTAGAAGGATTTCCCGATGGCCATTCCCTTCATCCGAGAGTTCGATCCGCGCTACGGCGAAGAAGTGCGGGTGACGCCGCTGATCAGCCGCATCGTCGCGAACAATCCGGGCCCGTTCACCTTCAAGGGCACCGGCGTCTATATCGTCGGCGGCAGCGAGGTCGCGGTGATCGATCCGGGGCCCGACCTGCCCGAGCACATCGCAGCGCTGAAACGTGCGCTGACCGGACGCCGCGTCACGCATATCCTCGTCACCCATTGCCATAGCGATCACTCGCCGGCGGCCAAGCCGCTCAAGGCGTGGTCGGGCGCGACGACCTATGGCTTCGGCCCGCACGGCTCGGGACACGACACGAATTCGGAAGATGGGGGCCCCAGAGTCGAAGCCGGCGGCGACCTGGATTTCGTCCCCGACGTGCGCGTGAAGGACGGCGACATCATCGCCGGCAACGGCTTCAGCTTCGAAGGCGTGCACACGCCGGGGCACACCTCGAACCATCTGTGCTTCGCGCTCAAGGAGGAGAAGGCGCTGTTCACCGGCGATCACATCATGGGCTGGTCGACGACGGTGGTGACGCCGCCCGATGGCGACATGGCGCAGTACATCGCCAGCGTGGAGAAGTTGGAAGCGCGCGACGACCGCATCCTCTATCCGACCCATGGCGCGCCGGTCACCGATCCCAAGCCGTTCCTGGCCGCCTATCGCGAGCACCGCCTGGACCGCGAGCGCCAAGTGCTCGCCGCCATCGCCGGCGGCCGCGATACGATTGCGGCGATGGTGGAGCGGATGTATGCCGACGTGAACAAGGGCCTATGGCCCGCCGCCTCGCGCTCGGTGCTGGCGCATCTGATCAAGCTGGAGCGCGAAGGCCGCGTGGCGCAGGACGGCGGACGGTATCGGCTTTCTTGACATGGTAGCTACCGGTAGCTACCATGCCTCCATGGTGAAATTCTCGATCAAAGAGGCGAAGGATCGCTTGAGCGAGCTCGGCCGCATGGTCGAAGACGGCGAGCAGGTCGTCATCACGCGCAACGGCGAGCCGAAATTCGAGCTTGTGCTGCACAAGAAGAAGGGCGGCACGAACTGGGCAGCGGGCGAGAAATTTCTGCGCGAGCGCGGCATAAAGAAGCTTTTCTCCTACGTCGCGCCGGATTTCGACGATCCTCTGCCGGAAGATTTCTTGATCACGCCCTTGCCCGAAGATTTCGACAAGCCAAAGAGACCGCCGGCCAACAAGCCGATCGCGCATAGTAGAACCGGAAAAAATGAGGCTCCTGCTCGACAGCAACATCGTCGTTCCGCTCACCCGGCAAGAAGTCGATAGGCTGAACGTCAAGATAAGGAGCTTGTTGGCTGACGATGCCAACGCGTTCGTCGTGAGCGTGGCGAGCCTATGGGAAATCGCGATCAAGACTCGTGCCGGCAAACTCACCGCCGCTATCGTGCTTGCAGACTTGCCGGCCTATCTGCTCGGACTTGGCTATAATCTGTTGCCCATCGACGAAAATCATGTGCTGGCCGAATTGGCGAGCGATCCACCGACCCGCGATCCCTTCGATCGGCTGCTGCTGGCGCAATGCCAGGTCGAAGGTCTGAAGCTGGTGACGACGGACCGCGCGCTGGTCGGCCACCCGCTCGCTTGGCGCGAGTCGTGACTGTTGCGCTTCATCCGTCCCGCATCTGGAGCGCGGACGACGGCGTGCGCGAAGGGCTTTCGGTTCTGGTCGACGGCAACCGCATCGCCAAGATCGCGCCGCGCGGCGAGATCGGCGGGACCGATGAGAGCATCGAACTTGCCGGCTGCACCTTGCTGCCGGGGCTGATGGATCTGCATTCGCATCTTTTCCTGCATCCCTACAACGAGACGCCGTGGGACGATCAAGTGCTCAAGGAGAGCGAGGCCTATCGCACCGTGCGCGCCGTCAACCATGCGCGCGCCACGCTCGCCGCCGGCTTTACCACTTTGCGCGATCTGGGCACCGAAGGCGCCGGCTATGCCGACGTCGCGCTCAAACGCGCCATCGCCGAAGGCCTGACGCCGGGCCCCCGCCTGTTCGCCGCCGGACCCGCCATCGTCGCGACGGGCTCTTACGGTCCGGCGCGCAGGGGCTTCCGCCCCGATTGCTGCTTTCCGCAGGGCGCGGAGGAAGCCAGCGGCATCGACGAGGTCGTGCGCGCGGTGCGGCATCAAGCAGCACACGGCGCCGACTGGATCAAGCTCTATGCCGACTACCGCGCCGGCCCGAACGGCGAGACGGTGCCGACCTTCTCCATCGACGAGCTGCGCGCCGCCTGCGACACCGCGCACGCCCTTGGGCGGCCTGTAGCCGCCCACGCAACAAGCGACGAAGGCATGCGCCGCGCCATCCTCGCCGGCATCGACACCATCGAGCACGGCTATGGCGGCAGCCCGCAGAGCTTCGCGCTGATGCAGCTCAAGGGCATCGCCTTGCTGCCGACGCTGATGGCGGCGCAATCGATCAGCCTCTATCGCGGCGAATTTGCCCCCGGCGGTCCCCCGTCGCCGCGCATGGCTGAGGCGGCGTGTGCCTTCGGCTACGCCCGCGCGGCCGGCGTCGTGATCGGCTGCGGCAGCGACGTCGGCGTCTTCGCCCATGGCGGCAATCTCGACGAGCTGATCGCGATGCGGGAGCTGGGGATGAGCAACGAAGAAGCGCTCGCCGCCGCGACCGCCGTCGACGCCGCCATCCTGCGCCGCGCCGGCGATCTGGGCCGCGTGCGCGAGGGCTTCCGCGCGGACTTGATCGCAGCCGAGGGCGATCCGCTGAACGATCTGGCGGTGCTGAAGCAACCGCGCTTCGTGATGGCGGATGGGAAAATCTATCGGAACGAATTGTCCGGCGCCTGATCCCTGTCCGTCATCCCGTAGTCGCGCACCACGCCCGCTATCCGCAAGCGATAGTCGCGGAAGATCGCGCTGCGTCCCGCCGCCTGCGCGGCGCGGTGTTCGCCGGCATTGCGCCAGGCCGCCACCGCCGTCTCGTCGCGCCAGAACGACAGCGACAAGATCTTGCCCGGCGTCGTGAGGCTCTCGAAGCGTTCGATGGACAGGAAGCCATCGATACCGTCCAGCAGCGGCCGCAGCCGCGCGGCGATGGCGAGATAGTCGCCGCGGCGGCCCTCTTGCGGCAGGACTTCGAAGATCACCGCGATCATGCTTCGACCTTGCGCAGGAAGCTGCGCTCTTCGCTGAGGATGAATTTCTCGCTCTGCGCGAAGCGGAAATTCGCCGCGCCGGCGGCATCGGCCTTCAGCCGGGCGCGGTATTGCTCATAGGCGGCAAGCGAGGGAAACGCGATCAGCGCCAGCGCGATATTGTCGGTGCCTTCGTGCGGCAGGAAGTAGCCGATGAGATCGCCGCCGCAGGCCGGGATGACCGTCAGCCAGGTCCGGGCATAGGCCTCGAACGCTTCGCGCTTGTAGGGATCCAGGACGTAGCGGATGCAGCAGGTCACGGTCATGGTGCGGTCTCCATCGAAATGTCGGCGCAGGATACGTCCTGGATTCGCTGCCATGCTTCGATTACGGTCGAAGGATGAAAACCGGTCCCGACATCGCCCCCGTCGCCGCCCTGCTCGGCGATCCCGCCCGCGCCAACATGCTGACCGCGCTGCTCGGCGGCCAGGCGCTCACCGCCGGCGAATTGGCGCGCGAGGCGGGGGTGACGGCGCAGACCGCGAGCTCGCATTTCGCCAAGCTGACGGCCGGCGGGCTCATCGTTCAGCGGCGGCAAGGTCGCCATGCTTACTACGCGCTCGCCGGCGGCGACGTCGCTTCGCTGCTGGAGAAGCTGATGAGCTTGGCCGAGCGCACCGGCCACCGCCGCACCCGCAGCGGCCCGGCCGAGCCGGCGCTGCGCCGCGCCCGCGTCTGCTACGATCATCTCGCCGGCGATCTCGGCGTCGCGCTGTTCGACGGGCTCTTGGCCAGGCGCCTGCTGGCGCGGCGCGGCGAAGACCTGGCGCTGACCCGCAAAGGCGAGGACGCGATGCATGCGTTCGGCATCGACCTCGCCGCCGCCGCATCGGCGCGCCGGGCGCTGTGCAAGGACTGCCTGGATTGGAGCGTGCGCCGCAGCCATCTCGCCGGCGGCCTCGGCATGGCGCTTCTCGACCGCTTCTACGACCTGGGCTGGGCGCGGCGCGAGAAGAACAGCCGCGTCGTCACCTTCACGCCCGCGGGCCTGCGCAGTTTTGAACGGATGTTCGCCGCATGACACGCGCCGCCCTCCTGGCGCTTGCGCTGATGGCTCTTGCCGCCTGCGGCAAGCCGAGCGGCGCCGAACTGGCCGGCGCCTGGGTCGACCCCGTCAACCACGCGCGCCTGGTGCTGAGCCGCGACGGCATAGCGCGGCTGACCGGCTGGCCGCTGTCCAAAGTGTTCGACAGCAGCAGCGAGCGCCGCGTCTCGGCGCGCGGTCATTGGAGCAGCGCGCACGCCACGAGCGCCGATCCCTGGCCGCATGCCTTGTGGTCGTTCGACCTCACCGTGGACCGGATCGACGACGGAACCGGAATCGATCGCGGCAAGCCGAACGGAATTGTCTTCGGCTGGTGCGATTTCTGGCGCTGTATTCGGGCTGTGCGCGGCGATCCCGACACGCATGACGAGCTGGTATTCTTCAAATTGGCGGACGAAAATTGAGCCTTCACCATGGAAACGCCGCCGCCCGATAGAGTCCGAAGCGCCACCGATGTCGCGCGGCGGGCGCTGGCGCTGTTCGGCGTCGTCGGTCTCGCACTCGGCGCGCCGCCGGACGCGCTGCGGGCTTGGCTCGACGACAACGGCCTGCAGGCCGAATTGACGCCGCGCGAGCGTGGGTTCGTCGATGCGGCGGAACCGCCGCCGCGGGACCGCATCGATTTCAGCTGGCAGTCCGAGCGCCTGCTGGTGCTGCTCTGGGCGCTCGGCAAGGTGGACGCTCTCCCGCCGGCGACCGAGCAGTGCGACACCGCGCGCTTCCAGGACCTCCTGCCGCCCTTTGCCGATGTCGGTGTCGCGGATTTCGTTGCGCAAGCAAAGCTGCGGCCGGACGTGGTGCTGTGCGATATGGCGGACACGCTGCTGGACCTGCATTGGCATGCGCGCGATGGCCGCATCAACGGCCGGCCGCCGGGCAAGCCGGTCGATATGGAGATCGTCCAGGAACGGCATCACGCCATCAATTGGATCACCGGCTATTGCGGCCTTCCCTGGGACGAGGTGACGACCGACACCTGATCCGGCGCGGTCCTATTTCACCGGCTGGTCGGTGATCGCCGGGATGATCATGTCGCCGACGATGGCGTCGCGCTCGTTGTTCCACAGGCCTTGGCCGTAATTGCCGGCGGTGAACATCACGGCTAGGTCGAACTGAGGCACCACCAGCAACAGCTGGCCGCCATTGCCGTTGGCGTGAAACCCGGAATAGACCTTATCGCCCGACTTGATGCGTGCCATGTGCCAGGCATAGGCGTCGTCGCCTTCCCAATAGACCTCGCGGAACGCATCGCCCGAAAGCCCGGTGGTCGCGGGCGAGACATGCATGTGCGGCCCGGTCGAGTCCTTGACCCAGGCGGCGCTGACGATGCGCCTTCCGTTCCACACTCCGCCGTCGAGGAAGGTCTGGCCGAGTTTGAGGAAATCGCGGGTGCGGACATAGACGCCGCCGCCGAGATAGCCTTCGCCGCTGCCTTGCAGGTCCCAATAATACGGCCCGAACTGCAGCGGCCGCGCCACAGTGCGGTCGAACAGCTCGGGCAGCCACTCGCCGGTAGCGCGGCTCAGCATCGCGCCCGCGAGGTTGATGTTCATCGAGCAATAGGCGTAATGCACGCCCGGCTCATACGCCATCGGCAGGTCGAGCGTGACGCGCGTCCAATCGGGATGGCTGAGATCGGCCTGGATGGCGTCTTCGTTGCCGGGCGAGCTGTCCGCGTTGTCGTCGCAGGCGAGGCCGGCGCTGTGGGTGAGCAGATGGCCGAGCGTGATCTTGTCCTTGCGCGGATCGGGGTTGGCGAACGGCGCCAGCGGTGCCATCACGTCCACCAGCCGCGTCGCCGGCGACAGCGCGCTGCCGTGCAGCATCAGCGCCCCCAGGATCACGGAGGAGAACGTCTTGCTTGCCGAGCGCGTGTCGTGCGGCTCATCGCGGCCATAGCCGTAGAAGTATTCGTCGAGCACCAGCTTGCCGTGATGCGCGACCGCGATGGAGTGGATCAGCCAGGCGCCGCGCGCCGCGGTGACGTCGATGTCCATGATCCGCTGCACGACGCGGGTGAGCGCCGCTTCGTCCATCCCGGTGTCGCGGGCGCGCGCGACGCGCCAGCCGTCGCCGGTGGCAGGCGGCACGCGGTAGACGTAAGGCGCACTGCCCGGCGGGCGCGGCGCGAAACGCGTCGCGGCCTCAGGCGTCGTGCGCGTCAGCGCGATGGTCTGGTTGAGGTCGTGCCAGAAAATCGAGATGCGCTCGGGATCGTGCAGCAGCGTGGCGTCGAGATGCACTTCGGGCTGTGCGGGGTCGGGCTGGGCGCTGAAGCGCAGGGCGTCGCCGCCCTGCGTCACGGCATACTGCATCGCCGGTCCGTGCGAATGCGCCTGCGGATTGCGGAACGCGGCTTTCAGCGTGCCGTCGGCGGCGCGGAAGATCTTCAGATAGAGCGTGACGTCGTCGGCCTGCGGCGTCACGGTGGCGCGCCAACGCCCCGGGCCGGCAGCGCGCAAGGCGAGCGAGCCGGCATAGGCGACCGCGCTGTCCGCGATGAAGCGCCGGTCGCCCTTGCCGGCGGGCTGGATCCAGAAGCCGTGCAGCACGCCATGGTCGAGCGTGCCGCGGAACGCGCCGCCGTCGTTGGCGAAGACGATGCGGATGTCGCGGCCGGCGGCGCTGCCGTCGGCTTCGGCGCCGGCCAGCGTCGCATGCCAATGGGTTCCGTTGCGGGTGACGACGAGTTCGCCGGCCGGACCGACTGGATAGTGCGCCTCGTAGGACCACAGCCCGATCGCGGCGTCGTCGGCCGGCGCCGGGCTCGCCGCGCCGCACAGCGTGAGGAGGCCCGCCGCCGCGGCGGCCTGCAGCAGCGATCTCATATGCGTGTTCCCTTCGCATGCCGCGTGCTCAACCAGGCGCGGATCGGCGCGGCGCCGCGCACCAAATTGTGGCGCAGCGCTTCGCAGGCGCCGTCGAGGTCGCGGCGGCGCAGCGCCGCCAGGACGGCGCGGTGATTGCTGCCCGCCAGCAGCACTTCGCAGCGCTCGCGCATCAGCGCGATCTCATAGCGCCGCGTCCGCGCCATGGTGCGCGCGATAAGATCGAGCAGCATCGGGTTGGGGCAGGCGGCGATCAGTTCGCTGTGCCAGGCGTCGTCGAGATCGATGGCACGTTCGGCACTGCGCGCGGTCTCGATGCGGGCGTTGAGCGCGCGCAGCCGTTCGAGCGCCGCCGCCGACGGCAGCCCGGCGAGCTTGAGCGCCGCGGGATCGAGGATCGGACGCAGGCCATAGAGCGGCTCGAACTCTTCCAGCGTCAGCGGCTTGACCCGGTAGCCGCGGCCGGGCGCGCTCGCGAGCGCGCCTTCGGCCGAGAGGCGGTTCAGCGCCTCGCGCAGCGGCGTGCGGCTGACGCCGAGGCGGTGCGCGAGATGGACCTCGTTGACGCGAGTCCCTTCGGCGAGGCGGCCGTCGACGATCATGGCGCGCACCGCGTCGGCGGCGGCATCGCTGACATTGGCGCGGTGAAGCGGGAGTGCATTTTGCATACTGTACACAATATGGAAGAAAAGTGTTTTTGTCCAATGGGGTAGGAGCGCCAGAAATCGCGGATTTCCGCGCTAGTTCGCAGCGATGCGGCGTGAGAAGGATAATCCTGCGCGAGACATTGCCTCGCCCCCGCTTCGCGGGGGTGGTCAGCGCTTCTTCTTGCGCGGTGTCGGCATCGGATGGATCCGCACCCCTGGCGCATCGCCATCGATGAACTCGACGCCGCGCGCCTCGAAGGCGCGCCGCAAGGCTTCGACGGTGCGCGGCTTCAATTCCACGTCGCTCTCCATGCGCACCACCGTGCCGGGCGCAACTTTGGCGGCGGTCGCGAGATCAATCACGCTCATCCGCAGCGCGACGCGTGCCATCCGACACTGCATCCCGTTCATGACGTAGTATTTCTATTTTGACTTGACATATCATTTTCACTTCTGTTATCTAAAAACGAGTTCAAAACTCGATTCGCAGGACCATACCATGCCCAGCCGACGTCGCGCGTCCGGCAAACGCCGGCCTGTGCCCAAGCCTGCCGCCCACGATCTTGCCGATGCGATGGAAATACCGCTGGCGCGGGCGGGGAACCTGATCTGCGCTCTCGAATGCGTCGGCGATTGTCTCTTCAGCCAGGGCGGCGCCCCCGCCGTCAGCGGCATCGCGCAGGCGATGGCGGACAGCCTCGATGTGGTGAAGGGATTGCGGGAGAAGCTGTTCGACGCGACGGCGTGATAGCGGCCAAAGGCCTATTTCACCGCCTTGAGGTAGTCGCGCACCAGCTGCGCCGAGAAACCCATGTCGTTGTCGCCGGTGCGGGTCTTGGCGCGGACGTCGAGGCGGGCGCCGATCTTGCCCGCCGGCTTCACCCGGACCGAGATGTCGGCGACGCGGCCGAACCAGATGCTGGCCGCAGTCGCTTCGATGCGGCCTTGGCTCTCGTCGAAGGCGACGATGGTCCAGCCCAAGGTCTTGGCCCGCTCGAAGGCGCGCCAGAACAGAATCTTGGCCGGGAAGACGTCGGGTTTCTGCTGCGGGTTGAGCAGGGCGGGATAGGGCTTGATGTCGGGATAGGCCTTCTTCTGCGCCAACGCCACCGTGGTGTGCTTGCCGTCATAGTCGATGCGCTTGGGGCCGTCATAGTCCGGTCCGTTCGGCGCCGATCCACGCAGCGGCAGCAGCGCGACGAAGGGCGGCGCGAATTCGACATCGGTCGAGACGTCGTGAATCGGCGGCGAGATCAGATAGAGCCGCGCCTGGTTTAAGGGAATGCCGGCGAGCAGCAGTGACCCCGCCAGCGCCGGGGCGCCGAGCTTCCACCAGGCGCTGTCGTTGCCCGAAAGCGCCCGCCACAGCCACAGCCCGCCCAGCGCCGAGCCGGCGAGGCCGAGCGCGAAACCCGGAAGCAGGATTTCCATGCCAACCGCATAGTCCCACCAGCCGGCCTGCGTGCCATGCGACGCGACGAGCGCGATGGCCGCGCCCACGATGAAACAGACAAGCGCGGCAAGGGCGGCGAGGAACTGTGATCGCATATAATGCCGCTACTCCGCAGCGGTGGGTAATCGATAGCTGCCAAACTGTTCGCGCAAGGCGGTCTTCTGGATCTTGCCGGTGGCGGTGTGCGGGATCT
>CAYXMO010000040.1:0-15419 GCA_964465935.1 uncultured Rhizobium sp. | reverse complement strand
TCACGATGTTGCAGCCGATATCCATGCCGCGCGCCAGGCTGTGGCGCTTCTCGAAGCCCTTGGGCCGGCAGCCGAGCTTGGCGAGCACATTGCCGGAGCGCGGATTGTCGTGGAACCAGCCGGCCCACACCATCTCGGCTTTGAGATCGTCGAAAGCAAAGGCGACGAGACGGCGCGCGGCCTCCGTCGCGTAGCCTTGCTTCCAATAGGGTTTGCCCAGCCAGTATCCGAACTCGAAGCTGCCGTCCTTGGCGTGCAGGCCGATGCCGCCCATGAAGACGCCATCGGATTTCCGCGTGATCGCGAACGCGAAATCCGTACCGGCTGCCCGCTTCTCTTGCGCCATCGCCACGTAATCCTCACCGTCCTGCGACGTGTAGGGATGCGGCAGCTTCGCGAGATTCATGGCGACGTCGTAGTCGTTCGCCAGCGGCACGATCGCGGGAATGTCGCGCCGTCCGGGCGGTCGTAACAGCAATCTCTCGGTTTCCAACTGTGATGACATGGCACGTCCCTCCGTGGAGGGACGAAAAAAGGGAGATGGCGGACCATCTCCCTCCTGATAATGGGCCGCCGATTTCTCGGGCGGCCTATGTCTTCAGCCGCCTATTCCGCTGCGCGCTTCGTCGCCGGATTCGTAGCGTTAATCACCGATACGTAGGTGCGACGCTTGAAGCCCTGGCGGAACGCGACTTGGCCGTCGCTAAGCGCGAAAAGCGTATGGTCCTTGCCCATACCGACGCCTTCGCCGGCCCAAAACTTGGTGCCGCGCTGGCGCACGATGACGTTGCCGCCGGCGACCTTCTCGCCGCCGAACAGCTTCACGCCGAGCATCTTGGGGTTCGAGTCGCGTCCGTTGCGCGAGGAACCGCCTGCTTTCTTGTGTGCCATGACGCTAGTCCTTCGAATCTCTACTTAGGCTGCGGAAATGCCCCGCAAGCTTTAGCTTGCCGAAATTGACGTGACCTTCACCTTGGTGAAGGGCTGGCGGTGACCGCGCTTGCGATGGGTGTTCTTGCGGCGCTTCTTCTTGAAGGCGATGACCTTCTCGCCCTTGCCCTGGGCCAGGATTTCGCAGGCGACCGAGGCGCCGGAAATCAGGGGGGCGCCATGCTTGAGGCTGTCGCCGCCCAGCATCAGGACTTCGCCGATCGTCAGGGTCGAACCGACCTCGCCGGCAACCTTTTCGATGGTCAGGACGTCGTCCTTGGCCACTTTGTACTGTTTGCCGCCGGTGCGGATAACCGCGAACATGAGCTTAAGTCCTTGAATATAATAAGGTTCCGCCCGGATGCGAGTCCGTCGGGAGCGGCGCAATATACTGAGGGACTTCGCGGGGTCAAGCACGCGCGGCAAATAAAGGATTGCGGCGATTACGGCGCGCAACCCGAGGCAATATACTGCCCGTCCTGCGCGGGGCGCGCGAGGGGTGGGGCATGAGCGGAAATAAGATTGCGGCAGCGCTGGCGCTGGTGCTTGGGACGGCCGCCAGCACGGCGGCGGCGGCCGCGGGCGGCGGCACGGTCTCGGCATTGTTCGAGAACGACATCTTCTTCAATCAAGACCGCCACTACTCGACGGGCGTGGGCCTGGCCTACTCCACCGAGTCGCTGGACGAAAAAGATTTGTGGGGGCTCGCCCCGGCCGCGCGCGAATTTCCGCTGTTCGAAGACCACGGCGACATCCGGCTGAATTTCGAGCTCGCCCAGGACATCTTCACGCCCACCGACACACTGGCGGCGATCCCCGATCCGGCCGACCGTCCTTATGCCGGCTACCTGTTCGTCGCGCTCGGATTGCTGTCGACCTCCGACACCAACATGGATCAGCTGCAGCTCCAGCTCGGCATGGTCGGTCCGTCGTCGCTGGCGTCCAATTCGCAGAATTGGGTGCACGACATCCTCAACGAGGCGAACTCGCTGGGCTGGCACTACCAGCTGCGCGACGAGCCCGGCATCGAGCTCACCTATGAGCGGACGGTCAAGCATTTCATCTTGAAGCCGACCCACCACGGTTTCGAAGCCGACATCGAGCCGCACTACGGCGCCGCCATCGGCAACGTCTACGACTACATCAATGGCGGCTTGATGCTCCGGGTCGGCATGAACTTGCCCGACGATTTCGGGCCGCTGCGCCTGGACCCCGGCCTGCCGGGATCGAACTATTTCGTGCCGGATACGAGTTCCGCCGGCGGTTTCTGGTACAGCGCCTATCTGTTCGCCGGCTTCGACACAAGGCTGGTCGGGCGCAACATCTTTCTCGACGGCAACAGCTTCCACAGCAGCCCGAGCGTCGACAAGAATCTCGTCGTGAACGACCTGATGTTCGGATTTGCCGTCGCCGTGGACTGTTGCCGCGTCGCCTTCACCCATGTCGTGCGCACACGCGAGTTCAAGACGCAAACTTCGACCGACCAGTTCGGCGCGGTGAGTCTGACCGTCAGGATCTAGACCGGCGGGCAACGATCGCGAATATAGGCGCGGAAGAACGCGTTCAGCTCCATCCAGCGCTCATGCCGGCGCAGGCTGATCGCGGCGCGCGCCGCCTGCTTGGCCGTCATGGCGCCCTGCTTTTCCATCAGCCGCGCCCAGCTCTGCGCCAATTCGCCGAACGGCGTCAGGGGCAAGCGCGAGCCGGCCGGCACGCCGTCCAGAAAATCGCCCAGTGCGTCCCAGAATTCGTACCAGCCGCCGACGAAGCCGGGCTTCCACGCCGTGCCGGGAACCGGAATGTCGCCGCCCTCGTCTTGCGCGGTCGCGGCGTAGGTGCCTTCGGGCGGGAAATACTGCACGAACCGCATGCGGGTTCCGCCCGGCACCGGCGTGAGCTCGTATTCGAAATGGCCCTTCTCATGCGACGGTCCGCCGAAGCGGATGCGGCGCGGCGGCTCGATCGCCAGCACGATGCCCTTGAAGCCGCCATCGCCGGTCTCGAATTCGTAGGCGCCGCCGGTTTTGGGATCGAGGCTGCCGCGGATGAACCAGACGCCGAACGCCTTGGGATCGGTGATCGCGCGCCACACCCGCTCGACCGGATGCGGATAGGTGCGGACATATTCGAGGGTCGAGCGGTCGATGAAGTGCGGCAGGTCAGCGTCGCGGTCCAGCGGCATGTTTGCGCTCCTTCTTCTGCATCGCATCCAGATGCGCGCCCAGCCGGTCGAAGCGCTCGCGGCACAGATCGATCTGCGCCTGCATCCATTGCTGCGCTTGCGCGAGGCGCGCCGCTTCGAGCCGATAGATGCGTGACGTCGCTTCCTGGCGATAGCTGATGAGGCCGCTCTCGCGCAGCACTTTGAGATGGCGCGAGATCGACGGCCCGGCGATGGCGAAGCGGCCGGCGATGGCGCCGGCGCTGCGCTCCTTCGCGGCCAGCAGGGCGACGATGGCGCGCCGCGTCGGATCGGCCAGGGCTTCGAACGCATCCATGGCTCTTATTAGCAATTCAGCTATATAGCAGCCAAGCTAGATATAGTTCCGGCGGCGAAAGCCCCGAAAACGGCGCATTGTCTCAGTTGCCGCGCTGGGCCCGCCCGCCGGGCGCGGCCACGATGGCCTGCAGGATCGCCTCGGTGACCTTGGGCTCGAGCCCTTCGGTGTGGCCTTTGTCGAGGCGTTCGAAGTCCGCGACGAGGCGTCCACCGGCGCAATCGGGATAGACGAAGTGCTTCGCCGTGCCCGGCCGCGCGGCCAGGCCCCAGGCCGGGTTGGGATTGGCTTGCCGCGTCGTGTCGTAGACCAGCCCCGGCTCGCCATCGACGATCTCGGGCAATTCCTTGCGCGGGCCGCAGGCATATTTCTGCGCCCAGGGCGAAGTGTCTGGCAGGCTGACGATCTCGCGCTCGCCGCTTTCGAAGATGTAATTGAAGTCGCAGCTCGGCGTCACCGCAGCGCCGGGGCGCGGACCGTTCGCCGGCAGGTTCGGCGGCGGCGTGCCGGCCGGTGCGCCCGGACGGGCGGGGAAGAACGACGCCGGAATCTGCGCCGGGCCGATGCGGCCGCCCGACAGGCTGAGCCAGCCGTCGACCTTGCTCGCGAAGAACGGCGTGCAGACGATGCGGTTCGAGGTCATGCCGCCCTGGCTGTGGCCGGCGAGCCAGAACGCGCGGATGTTCTTGGGCCCGAACTTGTCGAACACCAGATCGACGATGTTCTGCAGATAGTCGTCGTCGGCTGCGCCCACCCACATGCGGATCGGCGGCATGCCGGGGAAGATCGAGGCCATGCTGGCGGCGGTCGGCGTCGCGATCACCAGGCGGTACTTCTCCTTATAGTCCATCGCCGGGAAGTAGTGCCGCTGCCAATTGCCGATCGAGCCGGCGCCGTGCAGGCTGAGGATGAAGACGACCTTCTCGCCCGGCTTCAGGTCGCAGGGATAGTCGAGGAAGAATTTGCGCCCCGTCTTCGGCTCCACCGCGTTGCCCGGTTCGAGAATGAGCGCGCTGGCGCAATCGGCGCCGTGACAGTGCAGCGGCGGCGGCGTCTGGCACGGCACGCCGGCGATGTCGGCCGCCGCGGCGGCGCTCGTGACGAACAGAAGTGCGAAGCTGCCCGGCAGGATGCTTTTCCAGATGCTCATGTCTTCCTCCCCGTTTTCGGTTTCTTCGGCGGATTGTTCTTCCGCCCGGTCACCAGCTTGGTGTTGGTCTCGCGCTTCACCCGCGCCGCGAGGCGGTCGACATGGGTGTCGAGAAAGCGGCGCACGGCATTGGGATCGCGCGACGCCAAGACGCGCAACGCCCAGCTCAGCGCCTTGACCACCATGTCCTCGCGGTCGTCGATCAGCAGCGCGGCGACGGCGAGCGTCTCTTTGCTGCGGAAGCCGTTGCGGTTCGACTTGGCGTTCAGCGGCACCGTCGACACCAGCGCGGCGCGCCGCCACCACAAGTCCTTGGACTTCGCCCAGCGCGCGATGTCGGCGTCGCCGATCTGGCCGTCGCGCCAGGCCGGACCGGAGATGTAGAGGCCAAAGGCGTCGACGGCGTACCAGGAGTCCAGCTTGCCCAAGCGCTCGACGTCTTCGATGCCCAGGCTCGTCCGCGCCGCGCGATGCTTGGTGATGATCTCGTAGCCGACCCAGCGCGGCGTATGCGCCGACAATGCCGCGCCGACCGCGACCACATCGCGCGCCGCGGCGCTGCGCAATTGCTGCGAAAGCGCCTTGCGCACTTCGCGGATGGACGGCGTATAGCGGCTGGGAAGGGCGCGGATGCGCGCCAGCGTCCGTTTGGCGACGGCGTTCGCATCCATACCGCTCAACTCGATCCGCCGGTCTTTCACGCCTTGCACCATACCACACACCTTAAACCCGATTCGACGCAACGTCATCCTTGGGCGAAGATGCGGCGATGACCAAGACCCTTGCGCACCGCCTGGCGCAGCGCGCCGACGTTGCGGCGTTGAAACCCTTGATGGATGCGGCGATCGGCGAGCTGCGGCGCCCGTTCCTGACGCCGCAGGCGGTGGCGGCTTCGTTCGCCATCATGGGCCTCGACACCCAGTTGATCGACGATGGGACCTACTTCGTCATCGAGTCCGAAGGCCGGATCGCCGGCTGCGGCGGCTGGAGCCGGCGCGCGACCCTGTTCGGCGGCGACCATTCGGCGGGCCGCGACGCGGCGCTGCTCGATCCCAAGACGGATGCGGCGCGGGTGCGGGCGATGTACACCCATCCCGCCTTCACGCGGCGCGGCGTCGGGCGGCTGGTGCTTGCGCTCTGCGAACAGGCCGCCGCGCGCGAAGGCTTCCGCCGCGTCGAGCTGGCGGCAACGCTGGCGGGCGAACCGCTCTACCGCGCCTGCGGCTATGCCGACATCGAAGCGTTCGAGAGCGACACGCCGTCGGGCGTGCGCGTGCCGCTGATCCGGATGGGAAAGACTATCGGCTAGGCGTCGTCTTTCTTCGGCCGCCGCAGCTTCACGACACCGGCCACTGCCGCCACCAGCAGGCCCAAGCCGGCGAAGAAACACGTCATCTTCACATTGGTCGCCAGCGAGGCGGCATAGGCGGTGGAATCGGTGATCGCGCCGCCCGACAGCATCGAGAATTCCAGACCGTTCTCCACCGCATCGGCCAGCGCCCCGACGAAGGGCACGAAGCCCAGATAGTCCATCGTCCGCCGCGCAACGCCGCGCCGGGGCGTGAACGCCTCGCGCGCGATCATCGCCGAGAAGTAGAAGCTGATCGCGTAGAGCGGCATGAAGAGATAGTCGAAGCCGAGGCTGAAGCCGGCGATGGCGGCGTGCGGCCGCGCGATCCAGGCGGCGAAGATGCGCTTGAAATCGTAGGCCGTGGCGGCGAATTGCAGGTCGCGGACGTTGAAGCCGGTCTGCGCCTTCAGCACCGGCTCGTAATATGCCAGCACCGCGAAGGCCGCGGCCGCCAGGATCGTGGTCCACAGCCACAGCCGGATCAGCGTTTTCAGCTTCATCAATCCCCCGCCTTTTTCGATGATGGCGATTTGCGGATGATAGCGCGCGCCGCTACACATCCGCCATGCGCGGACCGGCCGACGTCCTCTACAATTTCCACTGGATCGTGCCGGGCGAGGCGGCGCGCGGGGCGCAAGCCTGGGCCGGCTTCCTGGGACCTTTTCTTGGCCGTCACGGCATCAAGGCGCTGATCAATCTGCGCGGCCCCAACCCGAACTATGGCTGGTGGCGCAACGAGACCGCGGTGAGTGCCGCGCGCGGCGTCGCGCATTTCGACATCACGCTGGACTCGCGCCACCTGCCCAGGCGCCAGACGCTGCTCGCGCTGCTGGACGCTTTCGACGCGGCGCCCAAGCCGTTCCTGGTCAAGTGCTCCGGCGGCCAGGACCGCACGAGCCTGGCGGCGGCGCTGTATCTGGTGCATCGCGGCGGCTGGAGCGCGCAGGCGCGCGCCTCGGGCCAGTTCGCGCGCTGGCCCTACCTGCACCTGCCCAAACCCGACCAGCGCTGGCTGAAGCCGTTTCTCGATTTCGCGCGCGCCGATGCCGGCGGCCGGCCGCTCGCGGACTGGATTCGCGACAGCTACACGCCCGAGCGCCTGCGCGACTGGCTGGACGCCAACGGCCATGCCGGGACGTTCAAGGGCATCTTCGAAAAACCGTCGCCGGCCCACAAGCGGCAATGGTGAAGCCCCTGGCGCTGGCGCCGGGCGTCGCGCTGTGGCGCGAATATTTCGATCGTGACGCGCAAAAGTCGCTGCTCGGCGACATACTGCGCCTTGTCGCAGACGCGCCGTTCTACAGGCCCGTGATGCCCAAATCCGGCACGCCGTTCTCGGTCGAAGAAACCAATTTCGGCACGCTCGGCTGGCTGTCGGACAAGAACGGCTATCGCTACGCGCCAGTCCATCCGTATACGGAGAAAGTCTGGCCGGCGATTCCGTCCGCCTTGCTCGAACTTTGGGACGCGGTGGCGAACTACCCCGCGCCGCCGGAATGCTGCCTGGTCAATCTCTACCGCGCCGGCGCCAAGATGGGATTGCATCAGGACCGCGACGAGACCGAAGACGCGCCGGTGGTCTCGGTCTCGCTCGGCGACGATGCCCTGTTCCGCTTCGGCGGCGCCACGCGCAAAGGCGCGACGCAGAGCATCAAGCTCGTCTCCGGCGACGTCGTGGTGTTCGGCGGCCCGGCGCGGCGGATGTTCCACGGCGTCGACCGCATCGTGCCGGGAAGTTCCCAGCGCGTGCCCGGCGGCGGACGGATCAATCTGACCTTGAGAAGGGTGTACCCCAAATAAAGTGGCGCCCGGTCGGGGGGCCGACCGGGCGCCTTTATGCGCCGTTACGCGCTGGTACCGGGAGGGGATGACCGGCACCGTCGAAGGATGTCGCCCAGCTTGCGAGCGGGGGGGCAGTGCTTGCCGGGCTTGGCCATCCTTCGAAAGAGAACCTATGCACCGAAGACACAGTTTGCAACTATTTTTTCCGCGTTCCGCGCTTTTGACTTATTTTTAATGACAGCGGCAAATATGCCACGGCGAACGGTAGCGCCAACAAGCGCGGAATCGCTGCGATTTTCACTTGATCATCCGCTTCCACGCTGGGGATAAGTCGGCGCTTTCGCGCACACGATCGCGTGATGATTGCGGCGTGCGCGGATGCAGAACGGCGGCGAACGCTTCGCGCACCGACGGTCCACCGGTGTCATGTTCGCGCACGATCTCGCCCTGCAGCGGCGCGAATCCGGTTTCGACGACGCGGAAATACCAGCCGCAGCGCGCCGACACCGTCATGCGCGCCGGAATGTCTTCGCGCGCATGCAGGCCGAGCTTGAAGCAGGGCGCGCGCGGCTGCGCGATTTCGAGCAGCGCGTCGCCCCAGCGGAAACGGTCGCCGATCGACACCGCGTCTTCGTCGGCGCCTTCGAGCGTCAGGTTCTCGCCGAAGGTGTTGGGCGCGCAGTTCAGCGCATGCTTGCTGCGCCACCACGGCCAGTGATCGGCGGGATAGGCATAGACCGCCTTGTCGCGCCCGCCATGCACGCGCAGATCGGCCTGGCCGTCGCCTTCGATGTTCTCGCGCCCGACGAAGACGCTGTCGCCGGCGGCCGGCTGCTTGGCGATGCCCGACAGGATCGCTTCGCCGCCCGCGCTTACCGCGATGACGCGCGGCAGGCCGACACTGACGGCGACGAGCTTGAGCTTCATGTCCGGCTCAAATCCCTGGCGGTGCGGTCGATGGCCGATTTCAGCTTGGCGACGATCTCCTCGACTTCGGCCTCAGAAACCACCAGCGGCGGCGCCAGCACCATCGTGTCGCGGATCGCCCGGCTGATCAGGCCGTCGTTGAAGCAGTAATTGCGGCACAGGGTTCCGATGGCCCCCGGATCGGGGAAGAATTTGCGCTGCGCCTTGTCGCGCACCAGTTCGATCGCCGCCAGCAGGCCGGTGCCGCGCACCTCGCCGACGATGGGATGATCGGCGAAGGTCTCGCGCAGGCGGCGCTGCAGATAAGGCCCGATCGCGTCCCGGACGCGCGGCACCAAGCCTTGGCGCTCGATCACCTCCAGATTCTTCAGCGCCACCGCGCTCGCCACCGGGTGCCCCGAATAGGTGAAGCCATGCACCAGCTCCTCATTGGCGTTGAGCAGCGTCTCGCTCAGGCGCGCGCCCAGCGAGATCGCCGAGATCGGCTGGTAGCCGGACGACAGTCCCTTCGCCATGGTCATGATGTCCGGCGCGATACGCCAGGTCTGCGCGCCGAACCATTCGCCGGTGCGCCCGAAGCCGGCGATGACTTCGTCGAGATGCAGCAGCACGTCGTGCTTGGCGCAGATGCGCTGGACTTCGTGCCAATAGGTGGCGGGCGGAAAGATCAGCCCGCCGGCGCCCTGCACCGGCTCGGCCGAGAACGAAGCGACGTTCTCAGCCCCCAGTTCGAGAATCTTCTCCTCAAGCTTGCCCGCGATCAGCAGGCCGAATTCGGCGGCATCGATGTCGCCGTAACCCGCCTCCTTGGCGCCGTACCAATAAGGTGCCGGCACCTTCTCGAAACCCGGCAGCGGCAGGTCCCATTGCGGATGCATCGGCGTCAATCCGGACAGCGACGCCGCCCCGAAGGTCACGCCGTGATAGGCATAGTCGCGCGACAGATGGATCTTCTTCTCCGTCTTGCCCTTCAGGTTCCAGTAGTAGCGGATCAGCTTGAGCGCGGTGTCGTTCGCCTCCGAGCCGGAATTGGCGAACAGCACCTTGTCGTGGCCGGCGGGCAGCAGCGTCGCCAGCTTGGCCGCGAGCTCGATGGTCCATGGGTTCGAAGTCTTGAAGAAGTGGTTGTAGTAGGGAAGCGTCTTCAGCGCCTCATAGCCCGCCTCAGCCAACTCGGCATTGCCGTAGCCGACCTGCACGCACCACAGGCCCGACATCGCGTCGACGATCTTCTTGCCCTCGCTGTCCCACAGATAGACGCCCTCCCCGCGCGTGATGACGCGCACGCCTTCCTTGTTGAGCGCGGCGGTGTCGGAGAAGGGATGGACATGATGGGCGGCGTCGAGCGCCTGCCAATGTTTGGTCTGGTTGCTGCCGTGCGGGGCCATGCTGCGCGCACTCCAGGAGAGGATCGGGAAAAAGGCTCCGGCCGCGCGCACGCGAACCGGCGGACCTTTAGGGATTGAACCCGATCCGCGCGCAGAGAATCAGAAGGGCGCGCTTTGCCGTCATCGCCCGGACCATAGCATCGCGCGCCCGGGAAGCCAGCCGCCTTCGGACGCGAGCCGGAACAAGACGGGCGGACGGTTCAGGCGGCGTCAGCCTGCGGTCCAGCGCCTTGAAGCGATTGGGCCTTGGCATAGGCGGGGCGCGCATGATGGCGTTGCAGATAGGCACGCACTGCGGCGAAAGGTTCGAACAAGGCGGCGTCGGCACGGCAGAAATCCAGCGCCGTCGTCATCAATATGTCGGCCGGTCCGAAGGTCTCGCCGGCCAGACAGGTCCGCGTCCCCAGGATGCGTTCCAGATCGCCCAACCGCTCCTGCGCCAGTTCCCGCAGGCGCGGCACGTACCATTCGTGGCCCGGCTTGTCGCGCCACCGCACGGCCCACAGCGCCATCTCGAAGAACGCCGGCTCGACCGTGTTGAGCGCGGCGAAGCACCACTGATTCAGCGTCGCCCGTTCCAGGGCTGTCGCTGGGAGCCGGCCGGCCTTGTCGTAGAGATAGAGCACGATGGCGCCGGATTCGAAGAGGCATGCGCCGTCGTCCTGCAGCGCCGGGATGCGTCCGAACGGACTGATCGTGCGGTTGGCGGCGCCGCGATGCTCCAGCGCCGCGAAGTCGAGCCAGCGGAAGCCGTACGGCAGGCCCAGTTCTTCCAAGGCCCACACGGCGCGCAGGTCGCGCACATTGCCTTTGAGCACCGGCGGATAGTTGTGGATCGTGTGCAGCGTCAGCATCGCTTGTCCCCCTAGCCCGGCATCGTCATCATCGCCGCGGCCTTGGCCCAGCCCGGCGTCGCGCGCATCTGCGCAATCCAGCGCTGGATGTTGCGGTAGTCGCCCAGCGGCATCTGGGCCTGCTCGGCGCTGACGAAGCTCGCCGCCAGCGAGATGTCGCCCACCGTCATCGTCTCGCCCGCGACATAGCGCGTCTTGCCGAGCTGTTCGTCGAGCACCGGCCCCAGCCGCGCCAGCAGCGTCTCGCCGCGCCTGATCTCGTTGGGATCGGCCTCGCCGATATTGAACAGCTTCTTGACCACGCATTCGAACATGAAGATGGCGCAGGCCGGGTCCCAATGGGCGCTCTCCCAGAACTGCCACTTCACCGCCGTCATCCGCGCCTTGAGATCGGCAGGGAGATAACCGCTCTGCGGCTTCAGCGCCGCGAGGTACTGCACGATGGCGTTGGATTCCCACAGCACATAGCCGTCGTCCTCCAGCACCGGCATGCGCTGGTTGGGATTCATCGCAGTGAAGCCGGGTGATTTCTGCGCCTGCTTGGAAAAGTCCACCGGCACCGTCTCGAATTCGATGCCGAGCTGATGCGCGGCGAACATCACCTTGAAGGCGCGCGGCGACAGGGGGAAGACGTGCAGCTTGATGGTCATCGCGAATGCTCCTTCAGGGCTTGCTGTCCGGCGAACCGGTTTCGACGAACGCCTTGAGGCGGCCGAACTGCTCACCCAGCACGCCGTCCACCGGTGGCGCCCAGCTGCTCAAGCCATCTTTCAGATAGCCGCCGACATTGTAGGTGTAGGTAAGATCGGTGCCGCCGCCTGCCGCTTTGAGCTCGACCGTCAGCGCGCCGTCGACGCCGAGGCCCTGCAACGGCCCCAGCGGGCCGCGCAGCACCAATGCCGAACCCGGCTGGGCATAGACGACGATGAGATGCTGCACCGAGCCGCCGCCCGGCACCGTCTCGCACCAGCAGCCGCCGGCCTTGGCGTCCAGCGTCAGGTTGGCGGCGTTTTTCGAGAACGTGTGCTGCGAGCTCCACCATTTGCCCGGCACGATCAGCGCGCCATAGACCTTGTCCGGCGCCGCCGCGAAATGGACCACGGCGCCGACCGAGAAGCCGTTGGCCGCCGCGTCCTTGACCGCGGCCTGCGCCGGGCAGATCAGCGCGCAAGCGACGGCTAGGCCGGCCAGAGCGTGAAAGACGCGATGCATGAATCCCTCCGTTAGCCGTCAATGCGCCGACGGATCGGGCTGATGGATGCCGACGAGGTTGCCGTCCGGGTCCTTGATGTAGACCTGATAGCCGACGCCCGGGATCGCCATCTTGGGCAGCGCGACGGTGGCGCCGGCATCCAGCGCGGCCTTGAGCGAGGCGTCGACCGAGGCGACGCCGATCGAGCAGACGAAGGCGTTGACTGCGGCGCCCTCGGCGGGCTTGGGGCCCATGCGCTTGGGCATGCCGCCATTGATGCCGTCGCCCGTGCCGGTGTCGAACATGTAGTAGTCGAGCTGCGGGATGTGGGTGACCTTCCAGCCGAACGCCTTGGCGTAGAACGCCGACAGCGCTGCGGGATCGGTGGCGTGGATTTCGAAATGGACGACGCGTGACATGGAATTCTCCTTCTCGTGAATGGTTCAGCGTTCGGCTTCGGTCTTGAACAGGTCCAGGATGCCGGGCCAGCCGCCATTGACCTGGCTGCGCACGCTCTCGCCGCCGGGCTCGCCCAGCGACTCGAACTTGCGGTGCTCGAGCTCGACGCGGGTGCGGTTCGCGCTTTCCGCGATGAAGCGCACTTCGACTTCGGAGGCGACCGAAGGGTCGGGCTTCCACTGCGCGCTGATCTCCCAACTGAGCACGACGCGATGCGGCGGCTCCCAGACCAGGATATGACCGCTGACCGCTTCGCTGCCGTCTTCATGCGTGCTGTACCAGCGTCCGCCCTTTCTGGGCTCGACGATCTGCTTGACGATCGGGGCGCTGCCGATGCCGTGCGTCTTGGGCCACCAGCGGTCCATGCCGTTGATGAAGACGTCGAAGGCATGCGCCTGTGCCGCGGCGACGACGATGGTCTTGTGCACCGGCGCGATCGCGATGGTCTTGCTCATTTGGATTTTTCCCCTTCACCTTTTTCGACTTCGGCCTTGAACGCGTCGAGAGCGCTCTCCCAGAATTGATCCAGCCAGGCGCGCAAACGGCCCAGGCCTGCCGGGTCGATGCGATAGATGCGGCGCGTGCCGTCCTGCTCCTCGCTCACCAGTCCCGCCTCCTTCAGCACTTTGAGGTGCTGCGACACCGCCGGGCGGCTGACCGGCATGCCGTGCGCCAGCCGGCCGACGGCGGAGGGTCCGCCGCGCAGCCGCTCGAACACAAGCCGCCGGGTCGGATCCGCCAAAGCTTCAAGGGCATTTCTGTAAGGCATAACTAACGGTAAGTAAAAACTTACAGTGAGTCAAGCACAACTTGAGCGCGCGAAATTCGCGGACTTGCTGGATTCTCGGCATGCTACGTTCCTGCCATGGATGCCAAGACACCCAAGGCAAAGCGAACGAAGCCGGCGAGCCGTTACAAGCCGGAAGAATTGACGCCGCGCGATCCCACTGAGGACGATGCAGCGATCGATGCCTATCTGAAGCGCAATCGCGCTGCGCTCAATGCCAGCATCCGCAAGGCCAAGGCCGAATTCGAGCGAGGCGAGTATTTGACGCTTGAGCAGGTCATGGCGGAGATCACAGCCCAGCGGCAACGGCGCCTGCGCAAACAATAGAGCGCATGCCTCAACCCCCGAATCGTCGTGTCGGCGGAAGCCAGGGCGGACTTGCGGGAATTGGAGCGCTACATCGCCGAACGCGACAGCCAACAGCGTGCCGATATGATTCTCGACCGGATTGAAAAGACCATCCGGACGGTCGCGTTCATGCCGGGGATTGGTCGCCCAAAGTCATATCTCGATTTCGGGACCCGCGCCTTTCCCTCGCCGCCATGGGTCGTTGTCTACACAATACTTCCGGACCGCGACGGAATCAGGGTCATCCGCGTCGTCGATGGGCGGCGAAATCTTCCTGCCCTGTTCAAACCAGGCTGATCGCGTTCAGCCCCAGCTTTCGGTGACGCCCTTACGCTTGCCGGCGATTTTTGGCACCGGCGCCGGGATGTCGGCGGTCGGCAGGCCGAAGCGGTGGCCCTGGCCCAGATTGAAGCCCATCGCCTTGGCGGCGGCGGCCTGCTCGGCGGTCTCGACATGCTCGGCGATGGTCTGCACCCCGAGTTCGCCGCACAGCTTGACCAGGCCCGCGAGCAGCACGTCGTCGCGCTGCGATTGACCGAGCTTCTTGATCAGCGCGCCGTCGAACTTCACGAAATCGACGCTGAGCGCGTGCAGATAGTTCAGCGACGCCGCGCCGGCGCCGAAATCGTCGAGCCCGACGCGATAGCCGAGCGCCCGCAAGGCCGCGACGGCGGTGTTCGCCGCATTCAGATCGCTGATCTGCGCGGTCTCGGTGATCTCGATCAGAAGCCGCTTGCTCAAGGCGCGCTTGCGGGCGAGGAAGCCGGCGAGCAGGCCGAAATTCGACGGCGTGCAGATCGTGCGTCCCGAGATGTTGAAGGCGATGGTCTGGCCATGCGAGGCCTTGCTCTCGGCCACGCCCAGAACCTTGACCGCGACGGCGAGGTCGAACGCATCCGACACGCCCAGCGCCTCGGCGAAGCAGATGGTCTCGGCGGTGTTGCCGCCGGTGAACCGCGCCAGCGCTTCGACATGCGAGGTCTCGCCGGAACCCAAATCGAC
The DNA here is from genome assembly GCA_964465935.1 of uncultured Rhizobium sp. Lineage (GTDB taxonomy): Bacteria > Pseudomonadota > Alphaproteobacteria > Micropepsales > Micropepsaceae > Rhizomicrobium. The sequence continues at coordinate 751 of CAYXMO010000040.1, read as the reverse complement.
GATCGGCTGATAGGCGACCGCGAACGAACCCGCCGCGACGGTCTCGATCAGGCCGCGCAGGCGCTGCTGCGTCTCCTCGACCATCTGGTCGAACAGTGCCGCGGCGTCGCAGGCGGCGGCGCCGTTCCACGGACTGTTGGTGAACTTGTCGACGACATAGCGCAGCACCAGTTCGCGCTGACCCTCGCTGATGTCCTTGCCCTTGAGCGCGACTAAGGTCTCCTCGACCGCCAGCGTGCCGGCGCCGCTTTCGGCGAGCGCGGCACGAACCTGCGCCCCCAGCTTGGCGGCGCCGCCGGCGGCGTCGGCGATGATGCCGAAGCTCGACGGCGACAGCCGCCCCGCCGCCTTGGCGCCCAGGCTGGCGAGCGCGCCGCCGATGCGGCCGAGCAGTTTTTCCGACGCGTCTTCGCCGAGATTGGCGCAGAGCTTGGGCAGCCCCGGGACATCGACCAGCGCCAGCGCATCGTCCGCGCCGGCGATCTGCGAGGCGGCGGCGAGAAAGACGTCGCGCGTCGCCAGGCCGGTTTTGGGGTCCGCGGTCGCGGCGGTGCGCGGCTGCGTGCCGGACAGCGTGCACGAGATCTGACTGCCGTTCTGCGGCAGGCGGAACAGCGACAGCGACGCGTCCTTGCCGCCCGCCAGCTTCAGCCGGAACGGACCGGCCCGCGTGCCCTTGCCCAGCGAGCGCGACAGCGTCGCGAACTTGATCGCTTCGGTGGTCAGGAACAGCCGCGCCGCCGGCTTGCCG
>CAYXMO010000039.1:9530-16262 GCA_964465935.1 uncultured Rhizobium sp. | reverse complement strand
CATGTGCTCCGACATGCAATAGACGCAGCGGAAGTCGCAGCGGTCGGTCACCGAGATGCGCAGATAGGAGATGGGTCGGCCGAACGGATCGATCATCCGCCCAGCTTAGCAGGCCGGCGCGGCTAATTGAACTTGAGGCTCGCCAGCTCGGTCAGCGCCGCCGGTTTCGACACCGTGGCGAAGACGCGGTCGACTTCGGCCATGTCGCCATGGGTCAGCGAGGCGCGCATGTCGCGCGCCTGGCGCGACAGGTTGAACACCGTGTTGAAGACGCAGCGGTCGATGCCGACGCCGCGGCAGGCCAGCGCCACGGCGCGCGGTCCGCCGTCGTAGAATTTCAGCCGCAGCTCGGGCAGCGGCAGATTGACCAGCTTGGCCAGCGCCAGGTCGAACAGGTCGAGCTGGCCCTGGTGCAGGACCCGCAGCAGGAACCCGGCTTTCAACTGGCCCGACGAAGCCAGTTTCTCGATCAGCTTCTGGGCGCTTTCGGCCGGCGGCGTGCGCGGCGCGGCCGGCTCGCTCTTGATCGCCGTTTCGGCTTCGCTCATCGCGGTGCTTAAGCGTTCCGGCGTGATCGCGTAGTTCTTGGCGATATAGGTCTTGAGCGCATCGGCCACCCAGTCGCACATCCGCGTCGCAAGCACCGGCGGCAGGTCGGGGCGCCTGGTCAAGGGCTCGTGCAGGCTTTCGATGTTGCGCGATTTCTCCACCAGGGTCTCGAACGCCAGGGTGGAGATCTTCGCCGTGGCGTTGCGCACCAGCGCCACCAGCACCGACTCGGCGTCGCTGTTGGCGAGCACTTCGGTGACCGGCTCGCCGATATGGGCGCGCGAGGCCACCGCCTCGTGGTGCGCGTGGCTGCCGTCGGTGATGAGCTTGAGGAAATCGGTGTCGGTCAGCAGCGGACTACGCAGCAGCAGCGGCCGCGCCACCTCGATGCGGTCGTCGGCCAGCAGCAGGATGAGGTCGTGCGGCGCGGTGGTGTCGTCGGCCAGGCGCTCGGCCAGGGCGATGCGGATCGCCATCTCGACGTCGCGGGTCAGCCGGCGCAGGATTTCGTGCATCAGCGCGCGCTCGCGCTGGTTCAGGCCCGTGCCCTGGATGCGGTACAGCGAGGCGACCGCGAGGTAGATCTCCTCCCGGCTGGTGCCTTGCGGATTGACGGCGAGCTGAGCCAAACGGCCCATGTCGCTCATGTCGTGCGCGGTAAGCCCCACAGTCGTTCTGCCCTAAATGCTTCTGCATCGGCCCTTTCTGAGCCGTTGGAAACGAGTAGCAAATCGGTGTTAACAGCATGTTAATCTAATTTGCGTGGCTCACTCCAACCTGTGCCGGATCGACCCAATGCCGACTGCCGAACCGCCCTACATCCTCGCCATCGACCAGGGCACAACTTCGACGCGCGCCATCCTGTTCGACGCCGCCGCCAGGCCCATCGCGTCACATGCCATTGAACTACGCCAGATTTATCCCGCTAACGGCTGGGTCGAGCACGATGCGAACGAGATCTGGCAAGCGACGCTCGCCTGCTGCCGGGTTGTGCTGAAAGGCGTTCCGGCGGCCGATGTCGCCGCCATAGGTATCACCAACCAGCGCGAAACTACGGTCGTGTGGGATCGCAAGACCGGCGAGCCCTTGCACAACGCCATCGTGTGGCAGGACCGCCGCACCGCCGAGCGTTGCCGTGCGCTCAAAGCCAAAAAGCTCGAACCGAAAATCACGGCCAAGACCGGCCTGCTGCTCGATCCCTATTTCTCCGGCACCAAGATGGAGTGGCTGCTCGACCGCATCCCGGGCGCCCGCCGCCGTGCCGCTGCGGGCGAGATCGCGCTCGGCACCATCGATGTCTGGCTGATCTACAAGCTGACCGGGGGCAGGGTACACGCCACCGACGTGACCAATGCCTCGCGCACCATGCTGCTGAATCTGAAGACGCTGCAGTGGGATGCGGAATTGCTCAAACTGTTCGGCATCCCCGCCGCCGCGCTTCCAAACGTGCGCGACAGCTCCGGCGAGTTCGGCACCACCGACGAAGCCTTGCTCGGTGCCGCGATCCCGATCCTCGGCGTCGCCGGCGACCAGCAAGCCGCCGCCTTCGGCCAAGCCTGTTTCAGTCCCGGCGACGTCAAATCGACCTACGGCACCGGTTGCTTCGCGCTGGTGAATACGGGGACGAAAGTCCCCACCTCGAAGAACAAGCTGCTCGCCACCAGCGGCTACAGAATAGGCAAGACAGGCGTCTACGCCATCGAAGGCAGCATCTTCATCGCCGGCGCGGTGGTGCAGTGGCTGCGCGACGCACTGGGCGTGATCCGCAGCGCCGAAGAGATCGAAGCCCTCGCCCGCACCGCGAAGGAGGCGCAAGGCCTCTACTTCGTGCCTGCCTTCACCGGCCTCGGCGCGCCCTATTGGGACCCCGAGGCGCGCGGCGCCATTGTCGGCCTCACCCGCGACATGGGCGCCGCCGAGATCGCCCGCGCCGCGCTCGACGCCGTCTGCTTCCAGACCCGCGACCTCCTCGAAGCCATGGCCAAGGACATGAAGCGCTCCGGCCTGCGCGCGCCCAAGGCGCTGAAGGTCGATGGCGGCATGGTGCGCAACGACTGGTTTTGCCAGCGCCTCGCCGATCTCACCGGCCTGCCGGTCGATCGCCCGCAAGTCACCGAGACGACGGCGCTCGGCGCCGCCTATCTCGCCGGACTGGCGGCGGGGCTGTTCAAGGACACCAAAGACATCGCCGCCCGCTGGGCGCTCGACCGCCGCTTCACGCCGGAGATGAAGCCGTCCATGCGCAACGCGCTCTACGAGGGCTGGAAGACAGCAGTGAAGCGGGTTCGATAGACGGTGCGCTCAAACCTGTGGCTTCGCGGCTATAACCTCATCTACGCGGCATTCGCTTTTGGCGTATTCCGCTGTGCCGCTGCACATCGCGGCAAGAATTCGTTGAAGGTCATTCCAACGATCTGCCAAGTCGAATTGATAGATCGCTTCGTGATGCGCGATGCGGTTGCGAAGAACAAGCAGCCGTTCGCATATCTCGCTGGCATTCTCTCGACCGATCTTAGGGTCATGAGGAAAAATCCGTACGAGATTGGCATTTGGACGCCATGCGTAAGGGACTTCATAGCTCTTCAAAAGTAGACCCGACCAAAAGCCTACTGAAAGATCAGCGACGAGTGCGTCGGTGGGGACTGGATCGACACCGCGTTTTTGCGCTTGTCGCTGTTTGGTTTCTTCGAGGCGTCGCTGCTCAGGCCCAGCTAGATTTCGAATGCACCGTGAATCGTAAGGCCATTTGTCGTTGTATTTCCATATGAGGAAGCGATTGAGCCTGTTTCTCAGGGCGACTTCCCACATCTGCAGCGGTAGGTAAAAAGCTTGGGAAGCCTGAGCGTTCCAATGATAAAGCTTCAGGGCGGCGACTTCCTTGCCACCACAATCTGCTAAGTACCTGGCAAATCTCGCATCACTCAACGAGGCTCGAAGAGCGTCGACCAATTCCTTGTTGTGTAGGAATTTTTCTTGCATTTCGCCTCCAGATCGTTATATAGGGACTGTGAGCTTCGGGAAACGATCACTGCGCAAGCACATCCCCCGGAGACGAGATTAAAGAAAAGGGCGGGCCGCAAGGTCCGCCTTTTTCGATTCCGGCTTCTTGAATCAAGGGCGGTGTTTCTTTCGATGGCAGAGCCGCAGCACGTGGCTAAGCCCCTCCCAAGGTTTGACGGCCCACCCCCTGCGGGTCCAATCTTGTGCTTCGCCATTCGCCGGAGAGACCCATGAGCGCCGCTGCCCGAAAAATGCCGACCACCGACGACGTCGTGTCCGTCAAGGACAAGGTGAGCGCCGAGGAATGGGCGGTGCGCGAGGACCTGGCCGCCACCTACCGCCTGGTCGCGATGCATGGCTGGGACGACATGATCTTCACCCACATCTCCGCTCGCGTGCCCGGTCCCGAGCACCACTTCCTCATCAACCCCTACGGCCTTCTGTTCGAGGAGATCACTGCCTCCTCGCTGGTCAAGATCGACGTCGACGGCAACAAGGTCATGGACTCGCCGTTCCCGGTGAACGCCGCCGGCTTCACCATCCATTCGGCGCTGCACATGAACCGCGACGACGCCGGCTGCGTCATCCATCTGCACACCACCGACGGCGTCGCCGTTTCGGCGCAGAAGGACGGTCTTCTGCCGCTCGACCAGCACGCCATGATGATCTCGGGCGAGATGGCCTATCACGACTATGAAGGCGTCGCGCTCGACCTCGATGAGCGCGACCGCCTCGTCGCCGATCTCGGCGACAAGAACGCGATGCTGCTGCGCAACCACGGCACGCTGGCGCTGGGCAAGAACTGCGCCGATGCCTTCCTGCGTATGTTCTATCTGGAGCGCGCCTGCTCGATGCAGGTCCGCGCGCTGGCCGGCGGGGTCGATCCCAACTGGCCGAACCAGGGCGTGCCGGAGAAGACGGCGATGCAGGGCAAGGGCGCCTTCAACGGCATGGTGGGGGCGCTGGCCTGGCCGGCGCTGCGCCGTAAATGCGACCGCGTCGACCCGAGCTACAAGAACTAGCGATCCTCCCCCGCAAAGCGGGGGAGGGGGACCCCGAAGGGGTGGAGGGGGAGGCGCCCCTTCGCGAAGTCGAAAACAATTATGTTGCTAAATATTGGGAGCGGACGACACGCATGAAGTTCGGCATTGGCCAGTCGGTCAAACGCACCGAGGATATCCGCTTCGTCACCGGTCAGGGTCAGTATACGGACGATCTGCGCTTTGACAACGAGACTTTCGCCTGTTTCCACCGCAGCCCGCACGGCCACGCGAAAATCCTCTCGGTCGACATCTCCGCCGCCAAGGCCGCGCCGGGCGTGGTCGATGTCCTGACCTATGACGACGTCAAGGCGTTCGGCGCCAAGCCCATGCCGCTGATGGCGCCGATCAAGAGCCGCGACGGCTCCGCGACCAAGACCTCGCCCAAGGAAGTCCTCGCCAGTGGCCGCGTCACCTTCATCGGCGAAGCCATCGCCATGGTGATCGCCGAAACCTACGCCCAGGCCAAGGACGCCGCCGAACTCGTCGCGGTGGACTACGAACCGCTCGACGCCGCCGGCACGCTGACCGCCGCGCCCACCGGGCCGCAGATCTGGGAGTCGGCGCCCGGCAATCTCAGCTTCGACTGGGAAGACGGCGACAAGGCCGGCGTCGAGGACGCCTTCGCCCACGCGGCGCACCACGTCACGCTCGACGTCGTGCAGAACCGCGTCAGCGCCATGCCGATGGAGACACGCAACGCCATCGGCGTCTACGACGCGGCCGCCGACGCCTACACGATCTATGTGACCTCACAGGGCGCCGGCAACATCCGCGGCGGCCTGGCGCGCATGGTGCTCGACATCGCGCCGGAAAAGCTGCGCGTCATCACCAAGGATGTCGGCGGCGGCTTCGGCATGAAGGGCTTCCTCTATCCCGAGCAGCCGGCGGTGCTGATCGCCGCTAAGAAGATCGGCCGTCCCGTGCGCTGGAGCGCCGAGCGCACCGAAAGCTTCCTCGCCGACGACCATGGCCGCGACATGATTACCACCGGCGAGCTCGCGCTCGACAAGGACGGCAAGATCACCGCCCTGCGCATCACCGGCACCGCCAATATGGGCGGTTATTTGTCCGTATACGCCCCATTCATACCCACGCTCGCCGGCAGCCGCATCTTCGGCGGCGTCTACCGCGTGCCCAAGGCCTACGCCAATGTGAAGGGCTATTTCTCCAACTCCGCGCCGGTCGATGCCTATCGCGGCGCCGGGCGCCCCGAAGGCGCCTATTTGATGGACCGCCTGATGGACGCGGCGGCGGCTAAGACCGGCCTCGACCGTGCCGAGATCCGCCTGCGCAACCTGCCGTCGCCCTCGGAGCTGCCCTACCAAAACGCCTGGGGCCTCAAATACGATTCCGGCGATTATCCGCACCTGCTCACCGAAGGCCTCAAGCGCGCCAACCAGGCCGGCTTCGCGGCGCGCAAGGCGGACGCCGCCCGCCGCGGCAAGCTGCGCGGCTTCGGCTTCGGCTACTATGTCGAGATCACCGGCGCCGCCGGCCAGGAGCCCGCTGCGATCAAATTCACCGACAATGGCGGCATCGAATTGTGGTGCGGCACCCAGTCGAACGGGCAGGGGCACGAGACCTCCTTCGCCCAGCTCGTCGCCGAGAAGCTCGGCGTGCCGTTCGAGTCCATCGCGGTGAAACAAGGCGACACCGAATGGGTCAACGGTGGCGGCACCGGCGGCTCGCGCTCGCTCAACATGTCGGGCGGCGCCCTGATGCTGTCGTCGGACGAAGTCATCAAGAAGGGCAAGGTCGCGGCGGGGCAGGTGCTCCAGGCCGGCGGCAACGACGTCGGCTTCGCGGTCGTCGAAGGCGTCGGCACCTTCGCGGTGGCCGGCACCGGCCAATCGATCTCGGTCGGCGAGCTCGCCATGACCCTGAAGCGCGAGAAACTGCCGGGCTTCGAGAACGGCCTCGATGCCGACGCGATGTATCAGGGCCGGGCCTCGACCTTCCCGAACGGCTGCCATGTCTGCGAAGTCGAGATCGATCCCGACACCGGGCATACGCAGATCGTCGCCTATCACTGCATCGACGATTTCGGCCGTATCATCAATCCGATGCTGGTTGCCGGACAGGTCCATGGCGGCATCGTCCAGGGCCTCGGCCAGGCGCTGCTCGAGAACATGGTCTACGA
>CAYXMO010000039.1:0-9430 GCA_964465935.1 uncultured Rhizobium sp. | reverse complement strand
ACGTCGAAATTGCCGAGCATGCGGTTGGAGTAGCCCAGATAGTTGAGCGCATCGGCGTTGTTGGGCTTGGCCGACACCGCCATCAGCAGATGCGGAATCGCGTCGGCATATTTCTCGTGCTTCACCAGGCGAACGCCGACCGCGTAGTCGTCTTGCGGCATCGAACCGCCGCTCAGGCCGCCGCTGTAATCACCACCGCCGCCGCCTCCACCGCCCATGGAAAGTGACGCGGTCGTCATGGCGGTCAAAGCCGCTGCGGTACCCAGGGCGAGTAAAAGTTTGCGCATCGCGATCCTCCGGCAATTTGCTGTAGTGTAGCGCGGCGCAGCGGTTCGCAGAAGCCGCGCGGCGATTGTCTTAGGATGTAAATGCAGGGGAATTTGCGCGGATGGATCAAGCGACTCTGGAAAAGGGGCCGGACGAAGCCCGCCCGGTACGGCGCAAGCCCGAAAGCCTCGCCAAGCTGAAGCGCGCGGCGCGCAAGCTTTTCGTCGAGCGCGGCTACCACGCGACGCGGCCGCAGGACATCGCGCGCGAGGCGGGGCTCGGCCACGGCACCTTCTATCTGCACTACCCCGACAAGAAGGCCTGCTTCCTCGCTTTCGTCGACGATGCGCGCGAGGAGCTCCACGAATTCATGAAGCAGCGCCAGCCGGCCGAGCCGACGCTGGAGAACACGATCGCGGCGAACCTGAAGGCGGTCTACGAATACTCGGCCGAGCATCCCGGCGTGCTCGCCGCGGCGATGACCGACGAATTGGTGATCGATGCCGAAGGCGCGCAGGCGACGCCGCTTCTGGTGCGCTGGGGCTTCGACTGGGGCGAGATCGTGCGCGAGGCGATGCGCACCGGCCATGCCTGCACCAGCTACAACCCCGACATCGTCGGCCAGGCGATCCTGGGCGCGATCCACCAGACCGCCAGCGAAGGCGCCCGCTCGCAGCGCCCCCGCGCCGAGGTGCTGGACAATCTCACGCGCTTTCTGGTGAAGGCGCTGAAGCCCTGACTTGTCACCCCCGCTCCCGCCGAGACACCCGCCCCCCGACGCGCTTTGCGCGTCATTCGAATGAATCGTGCGCGTCCGCGCACGGGGTGTCTCGGACGAAGCGTCAGTTCAGCTTGAAGCTCACCCCGGCCAGCAGCGCGTGATCGGAGAAGTGCTGATGCGCGGTGTCGGTCGCATCGGCCAGGATCACCGACTCGCTTTGGCTGAAGCGGTATTCGCCGAACAGCGAAGCATGGTCGCTGACATCGGTGCGAAGCCCCGCTTCCGCCTGATAGGCCGGCTTCCAGTCGCGGCCCGACAAGCCGTTGACCTGGCCGCCGACATTGGCGACGCCGATGCCGGCACCGACATAGGGCGTCAGTTGCGCGTTCGGCAGCAGATCGTAGGTCGCATTCGCCATCACGGTCGTCGATGACAGGTGCCCGGTCGCCGCCGCGCCGTTCAGGCGGCTGAGATCGGTGTGCTGGTAGAGCGAGCTCAGTTCCAGCCGCAATCCGTCGCCGTAGTCGTAGCCGAACGCGCCGCCGGCGGTGTAACCGGTGCCGAAGCCCTCGTGGTTCTTGCCCAGCGTGACGCTGTTGAGTTGCAGATCCGGCGGCAGCGACACGCCGCCTTCGCCGCTGACGTAATAGCCGGGGGTACCGGCCAGCGCGGCGGCAACGCCGACACCGAACGCGATGCCCAAAGCGGCCGCGAATACGATTCTTTGTCTCATGCTGTTCTCCTAGGGTTGGGGGCGGGGACTCGTCGGTCGTCCGCGTTGCCACGCTGGTCGCGGCCTGTCGCGAAAGTGTGTCGCAACAGGTTCAAAACGCTGCACAATTTGTTTCGATCCTTGCTGTCCGCAAGCTGTCGAAGTGGTAACCCGCCGTTGACTTCGGATCAGAACTGACAAACTATCATGTCAGATTTGGCGCGTAGCTGAGCACAGACTCCGGCGCCGTTACGAAGGAATTCCCGGCGATGACGAAGCTCAACTACACGCGCGACGAGATCATGGCCGATCACGCCTATGCCCAGCCGCAGATCGAAGCCGGCTATCGCCTGCATGGCGGCTTCGACGCGAAGGGCACTTACATTTCACCGCGCACGCTGAACCGCTGGCCGGCGGTCGAGGCCTGGCAGGCGGAACTGAGCAAGCGTGGGCAGGCGATCATCGACGCCTCGACGCGCTTGTTGAAACGCGGACCGTATCCGACCGTCGATCAGCAGAAATTCCTCTTGGGCCACGGCTTCGGCGAGACACTGTGGAACTCGCTGACCATCACCGGCATCATCGAGGCGCGCGGCGGCATGCTGGCGCAGGCGGTGGCGCCCGATTTCCAGGCCATCGTGGTGGAGAACATCTCCGACACGGCGCTCGGCCATCTCAACAAGGGCCTGCTCGCGGCGCACGGCTATGACGAGGGCGGCCAGAAAGCGTTGGGCATCGGCGGCCATGACGACATGTGGTTCGCGGTGCGCGACGCGCTGTTCGGCAAGAACGCCTATCCGATCCCCGAAGTGCCGGCGAGTATTGCGCGGCCCGAAACCGGACGCCGCATGCCGCAGATCGCCAAGGAATACGAGGATTGGGTCCTCCTGCTGATGAACGTGCTGATGATCGAGGTCAAGGCGGAAAGCTTCTTCTCCTTCTGCCAGAACATCATGCGCGATCCGGCCAACTTCGCCGACCGCCGCCCCGCCGCCAACCATGCCGCCGATCTGGTCGAGCGCATCCGCACCGACGAGGCGATCCATGTCGCCTATCTCGCGACCGTGGTGTCGGAGCTGCGCAGCCTCACCATCAAGTGCGAGGACGGCAAGACCGTGCCCGGCGCCAGCGTGATCGATCCGGTGTGGAACCAGATGATCGAATGGCACGCGGTGATCCAGGCCAATTTCGCCCGCGAACAGTCGCGCGAAGCCATCACCGGGCGCCTCAAGTCCAAACCCAACGGTCCGGTGCTGGCCGCGACCTTCGACAGCCTGGAATTCCAGCAGGCCGCGGAATAGACCATGAAAGAGTTCAAAGGACGCACCGCCTTCATCACCGGCGGCGCGAGCGGCATCGGCCTCGGCATGGCGCGCGCTTTCGGCCGCGCCGGGATGAACGTCGTCCTTGCCGACATCGATCTGAACGCGGCCAAGACGGCGGCGGAGCAGCTCGCCTCCGAACAGATCAAGGCGGCGCCGGTCCATGTCGACGTCAGCGACCGCGCCAGCGTCAAGAGCGCTGCGCTCGACGCCGTCGCGGCGTTCGGCAAGATTCATGTCGTCTGCAACAATGCCGGCGTCGCGGTCGGCGGTCAGATCGGCGCGGTGCGCGAGCGCGACTGGGACTGGATCGTCGACGTCAATCTCAAGGGCGTGGTCTACGGCACCGAAGCCTTCGTGCCGCTGATCAAGAGCCATGGCGAGGGCGGCCATTTCGTCAACACCGCCTCGATGGCCGGGATGATCTCGCCGCCGGGGCTGGAGCCCTATTGCGCCACCAAATTCGCCGTCGTGGCGATGAGCGAAGGCTGGGCGGCGCAGCTGGCGCCGCAGAACATCGGCGTCTCGGTGCTGTGTCCCGGCTTCGTGCGCACCCGCATCCACGAAAGCGGGCGGGCGCGGCAGGACAAATATGGCGGCAGCGGCGACGTCGATCCCGGCGTCGGCGCGACGCGGGCCGATGCCGCGTCCAACGTGCTGAGCGGCATCGACCCCGACATCGTCGGCCAGCGCGTGCTTGAAGGCGTTCGCGACAACGACCTCTACATCTTCACCCATCCCCACTTCAAAGACTTCGTCCAGGCCCGCTTCGCCGCGATCATGGCCGCGTTCGACAAGTCGGCGAACAGCGAGGCTCTGGCGCAGGTCAAGAATTGGGCGCAGCCGGTGGCGCCGCGCCGTCTCGACTAATCCTGCGTCCACAGCGAGACGACGATGCCTTTCTCGGCCAGGGCGTTCTGGCCGGCGGGCGAATAATAGACGCCGGTCTGCAGCGACCAGTGACGGCTGAGCTTCTGCACCACCGACAGCTCGATTTTGTGCGAACGATGGTAGGTGTAGGGCGCGGCGGCGTCGCCGGCGCTGATGGTATTGAAGCTCTGCCCCATCGCCATGATCTTCTCGTTGAGCCACAGCCCGACCGTCAGATCGGCCACTGTCTCGTCGGGGCGCGGCGCCGCGATCCAGCGCTGCGCCACCTGGAAATCCGCAAAGCCGTCGCGGCCGAGCAGCTTGAAGCTGGTGCCGTAGAGCAGGCGCAACTCGATCTGGCGTCCGCGCGGGCCTTGCGCGGTTTGCGGCATGGTGGAGGTGGTGAAATCGAATGCGCCCGCCGCCTTGTAAGAGGTCTGCAGCGAGAACCGGCCGTGCCGCGCGAAGAGCGAAACCCGCGCGCCGGCCTCGAGCGAGCTGTCGCTGGCTTTGATCGCGGGCGCGATCGAGATCTGAATGCGTCCGGTGGTATAGGCCGCGGTCGCGAACAGCGTGATCGCGCCGGTGAGGCCGTATTCGAAGGTGTTCTGCAGCAGCAGCTTGTCGAACTTCGTCGGCACCGCCGCGCGGCCTTTGGGATCGAAGCTGGCGCTTGCCTGGCTTTGCGTCATGGTGGTGAAGACCTGCCAATGGCCGCGATGCAGCGTCCAGGCGCCGGCTTGCGCGCCCGACAGGCTCAGCGCGCAGGCGAGGGCAGCGATAGCGCAGCGCATCAGGACTGCGGCCGGCGGGAGAGGCCGTGGGGTGTCTTTTCCCAATGGAACGGCTTGACGATCAGCTGCCACAGGCCGTGCAGCGCGGCGAGCGAGATCATCGCCCAATACAGCGTCACCGTCAGGCCGTAAGGCGCCAGATCGCGCCAGCCGCGCCGCAGCGGGCCGATCGTCGCGAGCAAGGTCAAGACCGCGTTGCCGCCGACGATCCCGCCGAGCGCGAACAGGGGCCGATGCCTGAGCGAAACCGCGAACAGGAGCCACAGTAAGGGATTGGCCAGCGCCGCCGCCACCGAACCGCCGACGAAGAGATGAAACGCGAAGAAGCCGCGCCAGCCGGCGCGCCGCACCAGCGCGAAAGGTTCGCGGGTGTGGACCAGCCAGGTCTGCATGTAGCCCTTGAGCCAGCGCGAGCGCTGCTTCAGCCAGACCGGGAATTGGGTGGGCGCTTCCTCGAACGTCGTCGAGTCGAGCATCGCGACGCGCATCCCGAGCTGGGCGATGCGGATGCCCAGATCGGCGTCCTCGGTGACGTTGAACGGGTCCCAGCCACCGAGTTGGCGCAGCACCGCGGTGGGAAAATGGTTCGAGGTGCCGCCCAGCGGCATCGGCACGCTGATGCGCTCGAGACCCGGCAGCAGCACTTCGAACCACAGCAGATAGTCGAGTTCGAACAGCCGCGTCAGCCAGTTCTCGTCGGCGTTGTAGAACTTGAGCCGCGCCTGCAGGCAGGCGGTGCCGGTGGGACCGGCGCGGAACGCCGCGACGGCCTTGCGCAGCTGGTCGGGCTCGGGCCGGTCCTCGGCATCGTAGATGACGGTGTATTCGCCGCGCGCTTCGTGCAGGGCGAAATTGCACGCCTTCGGTTTTGTCTTGGGCTGGATGTGGGGAACGACCACGACCTCGAACGGCCCCTGCGCGCGCAGCTGTTGCGCCACGGCGGTGGTCTGCGCATCGTTTTCCTCGACCACCAGTTTGATGTCGAGGCGGTCGCGCGGATAGTCGAGCAGAAGCAGCGCCTGCGCGAGGCGCGGCAGGACGTTGGCTTCGCGATAGAGCGGCACCAGGATGGTGTAGAGCGGAAGCGCGCCCGTCGCCGGCTCGGGCGGACAACGCTTGCGGCCTCCAAGGCAGGCGAGCGCGGCGCGAAACAGGATGCCCGCCAGGAACGCAAAGGTCGTCAGCGCGGCCAGTGCCGTCCCGGCGGCTTGCGGCCGCAGAAACGAGGCCGTCATCGCGCCGCCGGCGAGGAGCGCCAAGGTCGCCGCTTGCGGGCCGGTGATCACGCGGTGTGCCGACAGCGACGGCATTCGCCGCATTAGGCCGTGGGCGGCATCGTCGGCGCGCTCGGCCAGGCTCGCGGTCGGCGCAAGCGGTGGCCAAGCGGGGATACCCTTCTGCCCCATGAAGGTCCCTGACGATAGAAACGGAAAACGGTCGCCGCCGGCCGCCGGATGGGGCCGTGGGATACGCCGACAAAATGTGGAAACGGACGCAGGAACGCGCGCGGCGCGAATCATCCGCGTTAAGTCATTGGTTGAGCAACAGAAATTGATTCAATCTAGAGTTATGTCTCAACCTTCGGTTTTGCCGGCCACCGCTGCCTTGTACTTGCGAATGAGTTGCGATAACAGTGGGCGCGTCGCTTGCTGGATTCAACATGTTCAAACATGCACTCGCCGCCGCCGCCATCGCCGTCCTGTTCGCGGCTCCGGCTTTCGCCGATGCCCCGATCCCGGTGACGCTGAAGGATCACAAATTCACGCCCGCCACGATCCATGTGAAGGCCGGCGTTCCCAACGTCATCGCGCTGACCAACAACGACGACGCGGCTGAGGAATTCGATTCCTCCTCGCTGAAAGTGGAGAAGGTCGTCGCCGGCCACAGTTCGGGCAATGTGCGCCTGCGGCCGCTGGCGCCGGGGCGCTATCCCTTCATGGGCGAATACCATTCGGCCACGGCGCAAGGCGTCGTGATCGCGGAGTAGGCGATGCTGTCGGCGCTGATCATCGTCTTTCGCGAAGTCATCGAGGCGGGGTTGATCGTCGGCATCGTGCTGGCGGCGACTCAGGGCGTCGCGCAGCGTTCGCGCTGGGTCGCGCTCGGCGTCGGCGCCGGCGTCGCGGGCGCCTGCCTGGTGGCGGCGTTCGCCGAACAGATTTCGGCGCAGTTCGAAGGCTATGGCCAGGAATTGTTCAACGCTGCGATCCTGTCCGTCGCCGTCGCCATGCTCACCTGGCACAACGTCTGGATGGCGGGCCACGGCAAGCAGATGGCGCGCGAGATGCGGGCCTTGGGCGCGCAAGTTTCCGCCGGTCAGCGCACCTTGACGGCGCTCGCCATCGTGGTCGGCGTCGCGGTGCTGCGCGAAGGCTCGGAAGTCGTGCTGTTCCTCTACGGCATCGCAGCCCAGGGCGGCACCTCGACGGCGTCGATGCTGGCGGGCGGCGGGCTCGGCCTGGCCGCTGGCGCCGGCGTTTCGGCCGCGATGTATTACGGGTTGCTGACGATCCCGGCGCACCGGCTGTTCTCGGTGACCGGCTGGCTGATCACGCTGCTTGCCGCCGGCATGGCGGCGCAGGCGGTGCTGTTCCTGCAAAGCGGCGGCTATCTGCAGTTCTGGATGATGCCGCTGTGGGACACCTCCTGGCTGCTGCCGGAAGGCGGCGAAGGCGTGCTCGGCATCGTCGGCCGCATGCTGCACACGCTGGTCGGCTACAGCGACCAGCCCAACGGATTGCAGCTCGGCGCCTATGTCGGGACGATCGCCGGTATCAATGTGCTGATGCGCGTGGTGAACCGGCGCAAGCCGGTTCCCGCCGCGGTGCCCAGTCCCGCCGAATAGCTATTTGCGCACCGTCGCCTTGAGGTCCGCCGCCAGCGCGGCGTTCTTGAGGTATGGCGCGATCTGGGCCGGCGTCAGCGTCAGCGGCGTGGCGCAGGCCGCCAGCGCATGCGGAAAATCCGGCTGGAACACGACGCCGCCCTTGGCGTCCAGCCACACGATCGGCGCGCCCGAGAACGGGTCCTGGTCGCCGATCGCCTGGCGGCAGTCGGCATCGTCCGCGGCCTTGCTGTAGCGGGCGCGGTAGATCTTGGTCAGCATACCGGGCGGCGGGACGTCGGCCTTGCTTTCGACGTTGAGAAACCCGGGCTTGAACTGCGCCGGCCAGTCGATCGCCGTGCCGTTGCCAAGATCGTAGGTCACCGGCGTCTCCGCGCCGTTGGTCGGATAGGCGCCGGCGCAATAGTAACTCGTCACCACCTCGATGCTGAGGAAATGCACCGACAGATAGCGCACCGTGATGTCCTCGTTATAGGTGTCGCCGTCCGGCTTCATTTTCATGTCCTTGAGCTGCGACAGGCAGTCGGCATAGGCCTGCCGATCCTCCTTTTCCTTGGCCGCCAGCGCGGCGTTGACCTTGGCCATGATCTTGGCATCGGGGAATTTGGTCAGGCGCGGATAGATCGCCTTGGCACCGCCGGTGTGCAGCGGCGCTGAGGCGACGCTGGGAGCTGCGGGAGCCGCGGCCCAGGCAACAAAGGGCGCGGCGGCAAGGACCGCGCTCAACGCAAGCGCGCGGGACGGACGGACGAGCATGGCGATTTTCCCCAAGAATGAAGGTGTCTTTTTCTAGAGCGCCGCGTAGACCGCGTCCAGCAGGGCGCGGTTGCGCGGGTTCTGCCAGCGCGGCCCCATGTCGTTGGTGACGTAGCCGAAGGCGATGCGCGCCGCGGGGTCGCAGAAACCAAGCGAGCCGCCGGCGCCGAAATGACCGAAGCCGCCCCTATTGGGTCCGAGCGGGCGCTCGGGCTGGGTGAGCTGGAAGCCGATGCCGAAGCGGCTGGGACGGTTGTTGATCAGGTCGTGACCGTTCACCTGCTCGGTGGTCGCGGCGGCGATGGCGTCGCGGCCAAGGATATGGACACCATAGATCGCGCCGCCATTGGCGAGCGCAGCATAGACCCGCGCGATGCCGCGCGCATTGCCATGGCCGTTGGTCGAGGGCACTTCGGCCTCGCGCCATTCGCGGCGGTTCACCCAATGCGCGCCGGAGAAGCCCGGCGGATTCCAATAAGTGTTCCAGTGCATCAGGACGATGTCGTCGGTAAGGTCGGGCGGCGGATTGGGATTGCCGGGCCATTGGAATTCGCTGACGCGGTGATGTTCGGACGGCGGCAGGCCGATATGGATATCGGCGCCGAGCGGTTGCGCCACGTCCTCGCGCAGCAGCGTGCCGATGCTGCGGCCGTCGACCCGCCGCACCAGTTCGCCGGCGAGGAAACCGAAGCTGTTGACGTGATAGCCGTGGGCGCTGCCCGGCGTCCACCACGGCGCTTGCTCGGCCAGCGCCTGCGTCATCACGTTCCAGTCCAGCGCCGCGCCGTCTGGCAGGGGTTTGCGGATCGCCGGCAGGCCGGCCTGGTGCGACAACAGCTGGCGTACCGTGATCGCCTCTTTCCCGCCTTGCGCGAACTGCGGCCAATAGCGTGCCACCGGCGCGTCGAGATCGAGGCGCCCCTGCTCGGCCAGCCGCATGCAGGCGATGGCGCACAGGGCCTTGCTGACGGAAAAGAAGTTCACGATGGTGTCGCGCGTCCAAGGCACGCTGCGCGCCACGTCCGACCAGCCGCCCCATAGGTCCACGACCACGCGGCCGTCGTGCCAGATCGCGACGGCGCCGCCGCGTTCGGCCCGATCCGTAAAATTGCGCAGAAATTCCTCGCGCACCCGCGCGAAGCG
>CAYXMO010000038.1:0-16337 GCA_964465935.1 uncultured Rhizobium sp. | reverse complement strand
GGCCAGCCCGGCGATGATGCCGGCCAGCGTGTCGCCCGAGCCGGAGGTGCCCAGGCCGACGTTGCCCCCTTCGTGCTGCCAGCGTTCGCCGGCGGGGGCGATGATCACGGTGCGCGCGCCTTTCAGCACGACCACCGCGTTCCAGTCGCGCGCCGCCTGCGCCGCATGCTCGTCGGGCGCGGCGCTGACTGCTTCCTTGCTGGCGCCGGTCAGGTGCGCCATCTCGCCGGCGTGCGGGGTGAGGATCACCGGCACGCTGAAGCGGAACGATTCGTCCAGCACGATGCCCATCGCGCAGGCGTCGAGCACCACGCTGACGTCGCTGCCGTCGAGCCGCGGCAAGAGCGCGCGCACCAGCACCGCGGTCGCTTCCTCGTCCTGCATGCCGGGGCCGATCAGGATGGCGTTGACCTTGTCGGCCAGCGGATCGAGCTTGCCGACCGCCGCCTCGGTGAAGCCGCCCTGGTCGGTCTCGGCCAGGCCGATCACGCGCGCTTCGGGCAGCGCCAGCGCCACCAGCTGCGCCACGCTGGCGCCGGTGGCAATCGTCAGCTTGCCGGCGCCGGCGCGCAGCGCCGCGGTGGCGGCCAGGATCACGGCGCCGGGCATCTCGCGCGAGCCGCCCAGGATCAAGACGTGGCCGCGCGCTTCCTTGTCGCCGTCGCCGGACGGCATCGGCAGCGGCCAGGCGCGCAGGGCCGTCGCGTCCACGTTGACGGAATAGGTGCTGGAAGATGGCGTTTCCATCGGCCCCGGGCGCCTACGCTTTCGGAGCAGTGGGGACATCTTTGGATACCGTCACCGGCGTTCCTGTCGCTTCGAGCGGCGCGACGAAGTTGACCAGGTTGAGCGCCAGCTTGCCGCGCTTGCCCTGGGTGGGATCGAAGCGGTACGAGGTGACCGAGCAGTTCGGCACGTCGCCGCTGCGGTCGTATTCGAGGATGGTCGATTCGTCGAGCCGTTCGAGCAGGTAGCGGAAGCAGTTGACGGTGACCTGGTGGCCGACGATCAGCACGCGTTCGCGCGCGTATTCGCGGGTGATGGTATCGACCACGCTGCGCAGGCGCAGGATCACGTCGCACCAGCTTTCGCCGCCGGGCGGGCGAAAATAGAATTTGCCGACGTGCTTGCGCTGCTCGTACAGGTCGGGGTAGCGGGCCGAGATGCCGTGGGTGGTCAGGCGGTCGAGGATGCCGAATTCCTTTTCGCGCAGGCGCTCGTCGACGGTGGCCATCAACAGGCTTTCCTGGTCGAAGCCGCACTTGACGATGCGCGCCGTTTCAGCGGCGCGCAGGTAAGGGGAGTGCAGGATCACGTTGGGCTGCTGCTCCTCCGGCAGCGCGGCAAACCAGGCGGCCAGCGCCTTCGACTGCTTCACGCCCAGGTCGGACAAGGGCACGTCGACGTCGCGCTCGGCGATGTCGATCATCAGACCCTTGGCCGCTTCGGCGGCGTCCCGCGCGACATTGCCGGCGCTCTGGCCGTGCCGCACCAGCCAGATATCCTGAGGCCACTTTTGTTCCATCGATTGTCCGCCGCTCATGTTAACACGTCGTCATGATAGACGGATTCGGCGGCCTCTCAGCGCACGATAGGCCGGTCAGGCGACCAGCTGTTCGCTATCGAGTTCGACTTCTTCTGCGCTGTTGAAGACCGCCATGTCGGTCTGGCCCAGCACCCGGCTGGCGAAGGTGCCGGCGGTGATGGAGCCGCTCACGTTCAAGGCGGTGCGGCCCATGTCGATCAGCGGCTCGATGGAGATCAGGAGGCCCGCCAGCGCGACGGGCAGGTTCATCGCCGACAGCACGATCAGCGCGGCGAAGGTGGCGCCGCCGCCGACGCCGGCCACGCCGACCGAGCCGACCGTGACGATCGCCACCAGCTGCAGGATGAAGGAACTGGTGAACGGATCGATGCCGACGGTCGGCGCGATCATCACCGCCAGCATCGCCGGGTAGATGCCGGAGCAGCCATTCTGGCCGATGGTCGAGCCGAACGAGGCGGCGAAGTTGGCGATGCCTTCCGGCGTGCCGAGGCGGCCGGTCTGGGTCTGCACGCTCATTGGAATGGCGCCGGCGGAAGTGCGCGAGGTGAAGGCGAAGGCCAGTACGGGGAAGATCTTCTGCAGGTAGCGGCGCGGGTTCAGGCCGACCGCGGCGATGATCGCCAGGTGCACGCAGAACATGATCACCAGCGCGCTGTAGGAGGCGCCGACGAAGCTGATCAGCTTGAGGATGTCGGAGATACTTGACTGCGCAACTACTTGCGTCATCAGTGCGAACACGCCGAACGGGGTCAGGCGCAGCACCAGCGTCACCATCCGCATCACGATCACGTGGGCGACCTTGATGAAGTGGGCGAACGAGCCGAAAATGTCCGGCTTCTTGGCGGCGATGCCGGTGGCGGAGATGCCGATGAAGATCGAGAACAGCACCACCGCGATGGTCGAGGTCTTGCGCGCGCCGGTCATGTCGAGGAAGGGATTGGCCGGGATGAAGGACAGGATCATCGACGGCAGGTTGATGGCTTGGGCGTCGGGCAGTTTGCCCTGCAAATACTGGCCGCGCGCCAGTTCCGTTGCGCTCGAGGTCAGTCCCACGGCGGTCAGGCCGAACAGCTTGGCCATGAGGATGCCGACCAGCGCGGCGACCAGGGTGGTGGCCATCAGGGTGCCGATGGTCAGCACGCTGATCTTGCCGAGGGAGGACGCGTCCTTGAGCTTGAGGATGGCCGAGACGATCGACACCATAATCAGCGGCATGATGATCATCTGCAGCAGCTTGACGTAGCCGGAGCCGACGATGTCGAGGTAGGCGGCGGTGTCGTTGACGATCGGCGAGGTGGCGCCGTACAGCGCCTGGAACGCCGCGCCGAGCAGCACGCCGGCGCCCATGCCGGCGAACACGCGCCTGGTGAACGACACGTGGACGGCCTGCATGCGGTACAGCGCGAAGCACACGGCGAGCGCGACGAGCAGGTTCAGGATCAGGGGCATATTCATGGGTTTCCCGGGATGGTTCGTTCAAGCAATGGTTGGCAGCATTCTATCCACATTCGGTGCGAACTGCTGAAAATGGGGTCAGGTCCGCGGGACCAGACCCCTGACACGCGGCATCTGCATGCCGGGGTCTGGTCCTGCGGACCTGACCCCATTTGGGACGCCGCCTACGACTTCGCCAGCGCCAGCTGCCAATACCCGACGTCGGTCCAGCGATCGAACTTGAATCCGACCTCGCTGAATTGGGCCACCTTTTCGAATCCGAGCTTTTCGTGCAGCGCGACGCTGGCCGGATTGGGCAGGGCGATGCCGCCGATCGCCAGGTGATACCCGCCGGCGCGCAGCCGATCGAGCAGGGCGCCGTACAGTGTCGTGCCGATGCCCTTGCCGGCGCTGTCCGGCGCGAGGTAGACCGTAGTCTCGACCGAGAAGCGGTAAGCATGCCGCACTCGCCACTTGGTCGCATAAGCGTAACCGGCGACGACGCCATCGACTTCAGCGACCAGCCATGGCAGGCCCGCCGCGTGGACATCGGCAATGCGGCCAGCCATCTCGATGCCGGTTACTTCGGCTTCCTCAAAACTGATCGACGTGTTCAAGACATAGTGCTTGTAGATCGCAGCGATGATCTCGGCGTCTTCCACGTTGGCGGCGCGTATGTTCACTGACATTTTCCCAATTTTGACGATGGAACCATTCTTGCAGCAATTACGCGATCTTGTCGAGTGGCATCTCGCCGGCAACACCGGCGCTCTTCTGGGCAGAAGGTGCGACCTGGAGCGAAGCACGTAAGGGCCCTGGCGTCATTCGAAACAGCGCTGGCAGTTCCAATTTTTTGTTACTACAATAAAAAAGACGATGAAGATTACCTTCGATGCTGCCAAGCGCGAAAGCAATCGTGCCGAGAGAGGCCTTGATTTCGCGAGGGCGGCAGAAGTATTTGAAGGCGTGACGGTGACACGCAGCGATGAGCGTAAAGATTATGGTGAGCCGCGCTTCGTGACATCCGGTCGACTCGACGGACGAATCGTTGTCGTGGTCTGGACACCTCGTGGACCTGCCCGCAGGATCATCAGTATGAGGAAAGCAAATGAGCGTGAGATCAAAAAATTCACCGCAGCCTTGGGTTGATCCCGACGAGGCGCCTGAACTGACGGACGAGTTCTTCGAAAAAGGAGTTTGGCGCATCGGCGACCGGGTGGTGACGCGTGAAGAGGCCAGCATCGAGGACAAAAAACGTCGCGGCCGGCCGGCGACAGACACCACCAAAATCAGCACCACAATCCGCTTCGACGCAGATATCCTGGCTGCCTTCAAGGCCCAAGGCGACGGCTGGCAAACCCGCATGAACGACGCGCTGAGGGACTGGCTCAAGTCCCGTCAACAGTAGCCATTGCCCTCAGTTTTCGCGCCACCGCACCGGCACATGCATCACCACGCCGTCGTTCCACGCGGCGACCGAAGCGGTGACGATGGTGGCGCTTTCGCCCGCTCTCAAGGAGGCGGTCTTCGTGATGTTGAGACCCTCGGTGTAGACGCGATAGCCCTTGCCCAACGACTGCTGCGCCATCGATTCGGCGTGGATGGCCCGTTCGCTGCCGAGCAGTTTGACCATCAGGACGATGCTGACCACGGCGCCCAGCGTGCCAAGCGCGAGCGGAATGCGCATGTCGCGCACAGGCTTGCCGGCGGCGCTGCGGGCGGCAAGAACAGGCGGCAGGCCCAGGGTGCGCACCAGCCACAGCGCAACGAGCCAGTGGCCTGCTTGCAGGCCCACGATGACCAGCACCTCCAGCGGATACAAGCGCAGGTAGCTTAGGGTCAGGTCGAGCGGCGGGAAGGCCAGCGACGCAGCCCAAAGCAGCGGAATCGGCAGGTAGACGCAGGCGAACCAGCGCACCAGCGAGACGGCCCGCAGGTTGCAAGACCAGAGCATTGCTGCGCCGAGCAGCATGGTGAAATTGATGTAGAAACCGTTCCCGGGGTGGAGGAAGAAGTTGGCAATGCCGTAGATGGCATCGACGGCGCCCACCGCCAACAAAACCTTGCCGGCGTTGCGCAGCGCGGTTCGCGCGGCCTGGGGCAGCGGAGCGTGTTCAGGGTCGGGCGGAGCCTGTTCGAGCTGGGCGATGCGGTCGCGGACTTCAGCCACGCGCTCGGGAAAGCGTTCGACGTCAATGGTGCGAAGCACCTGGCGCAGCTGTGCGAGATCGTACTTGGAATAATCTGGAAACAAGGAAGGTCCTGTTGGAATAAGCGTGGTTGGGACAGATGTTCGAGCAGCGCGTCGAGACGCACCTTGCCTTGGGCGTCTTGCAGGGAGCCCACGGCGACGGCGCCGATCGTCGAGAACGGCTTGGCGTCGAAGTAATCGCTTCCGTCATGCGCCTCGATGCGCGACCAGCGCGGCTGGCCGTCCTTCACCTGCACCAGCAAAGGCTTCGACGAAATGGGAAACGTGGGCCGGCACCATTCGCCCACATGCGACTTGACCTGCAGCGTTGCTCCCTTGGCGCTACCGGCCAGGACCTTGTCGACCTTCAGCTCGGTGACCTCGCAGCCGCAAGCGTTGGAAATGCAGACGCGAGTGCCCCCGTCAGGCAGCGGGGTCGCCATTTGACAGACTGGAGGGCATTGTTCGCTGCCGAACGGCAGCAGCGAGATCCGCTCGACGCTACCGACGACGAGGATTTCCTCGGCCTGGGTCAGCGAGCACGCCGCGGCCAGGATCAACATCAACAAGCGTTGCTTTGCCATACAGTCCTCTGCGAGGGGAAAATATTGCAGATTAGACCATCTTGTTGCGTTGCCGTCGAGAATTATTTGCTGTCCTATTTTCCAAACCTGAACATGGCGCTGTGTTCGCTGCCATCGGCCAGTTTTACCGTCAGGCGCCGGCAGGTATCGGCCCAGGCTTTTTCGGTCTTCCAGACGTAGACATACTGCTCCGCGGCGGCGTCGTAGCTGAGCGTGCTGCTGCCGGGATTGACGGTTTCGGTGATGGCATCCGTCGGCGCGCCCGAAACGCAGGCCACGCCCTGGGACGCGGGGTAGCCCGGTGCGAAGATGTTGAGCCCCTTGTCGCCGCCCAGGCTGAACTTGACGGGGATGGCGCTGCCCGCCCTCACGGTATTGACGACAGGCAGGTTGTCGACCGGCGGCATGAAGCCGGTGAAAGTGTACTGGAGCGGGCTGGCAAAATTGATCCCGATGACGTTGAACCCGGCGGTGGTGACCGCCAGCTGGGTTTGGCTGATGAGCGTCACGCCGCGCATCGAGCTGGCATAAAACGCCACCGACGTGACCGCGCCGGCGGGGGTGATCTTGCGAATGTTGTTGCTGTCGGCAACGTACACATTGCCTGCGGCGTCGGCGGCCAGCCCGAGCGGCTCTTCAAAGCGGGCCGCCGCGCCGGTTGCGTCGACCGTGCCGCTCATGCCCGCGGTGCCGGCGAGCGTGCTGACCATGCCGGCGGGCGTGATCTTGCGGATGGTGCGATTGAGGGTGTCGGACACATACACATTGCCGGCCGCATCGGTCGCGAGGGCGAGCGGAACCGAGAACAGGGCGCTTGCGCCCGGCCCGTCGCTGTAGCCGTATACATATGCCGTTCCGGCCACGGTCGTCACGCTGCCTGCGGGGCTTATTTTCCGGATCGTGTAGGAACTTGAATCGCTGACGAAGACATTGCCGGAAGCATCGACCGCGATGCCGCAGGGCGAGGCGAATCGTGCCGCGGCCCCGACGCCGTCAACGTGACCCTGTGAGCCGGCGAGGCCGGCCAGGGTGGTGACCACGCCGGCCGTCGTGACCTTGCGGATCGTGTGATTCAGTTGATCGGCAATGTACAGCACTCCCGCGCTGTCCGTGGCGCTGAAGATCGGGACGCGAAAGCGGGCGGCCGGGCCGACCCCATCGGCGTTGCCTTCCACGCCGGGCGACCCTGCCAAGGTGCTGACGACGCCGGCGGGCGTGATCTTGCGGATGGTGGAGGCATCCGCGTCCACCACATACAGATTGCCGTCGGGATTGGCCGTGACGCCGTACAGGGAGCGGCTGAACTGCGCGGCCGGGCCGACGCCATCGCCGGCGCCCTCGGTGCCGCCGGCAATCACATACATTGAATTCGGGGTGCTGGAAATTTGGGCGTGTGCCGCACCCATTGCCGCCGACATCGCCCATGCAGCGGTCCACAGCAATAGCCGGCGCGCGATGTTGCCTCTCGAGATGGGCGTCATCATAGTCTCCTTGAACAGCGCTGATCGGTTCCGCGAACTGGCGGTTAGCCGGGAACAGCGCCGTCAAGGCAGTATAGGTACGCGTCACGGGATAGAAATGGCGAACCGAATGAACCACGGGATGTCTGATGTGGGTCAATAGCCGATCGCGAGAAATCGTCTCGAGGGAATTGCTGCGCCCGCATTTCTCGCACGCGGTTTGCGCGCCGCTCATTCCTGCGGCGCGCACCAACTGATCATGCCGGCATGCTCAGGCCGAGCCCTGCCAATACTGCTGTGCCTTCGCGAATACGGTGGCCCCGACCTTGCGCCCCAGATCCTGGCCCGCGCTGTTGGCGTTGTCGAAGTGGATGCCGCCGTAGATGCGCGACAGGCCGGCCTCGATCGCGGCGTCGGTGAATGTGGGCCAGGTCAACGTCAGGTCGGCAGCAGGCAGGTTTGGCTCGAGCGCCATCGATTTGGCGGCCTTGGCGTAGCTGGCGCCGAACGCATCGCTGCCGGTGAAGCGCTGTAATACTTCTGCGGCGGCCGCACTGAAGGTGCTGTGGCCGGACACATGCTCGGGGAAGGGCGGAGTGGGGAAGGTGGTCGGCTGGTAAGGCACCCACGCCTCGCCGGCAATCTGGCGCAGCCCGCCAGCCGGACCTTCAGGCCCGTAGCCCAGTATGGTCTGACCGTTCATCAGGTAGCGGATGGCAGTGATCGGGCGCTCCGAGTCGTAGGCGCGCTTGGCATCCCACGCGGCGATGGCGGCGTCGTTCAGCGCATTGGCCAGCGCGAAGAACATTTTGACGTCCTCGTCGTCGGTGTGCCGGTCGCGTTCCGAGACTTTCTGGGCGAGCAGGCACCAATGGCCGGGCGGCAGTTCCGAGTTGGGTCCGTCGGCCCAGTATTCGGCGATGACTTTCTGCCGTTCGGTAAGCGCCTGCTGCACTGCGACCACATGGTAGGCCTGGGCGGCGTATTCCTCGGTTCCGAAGGCGGCAGGGGCGGCGGGCCGGAACTGGCTTGCCGACGCCAACGCGAATGGCGCTACCCGGTCCCAGCAGGCGGCCAAATAGCCAGGGGTTTTGACGGTGCCGCCGGCGTCCGTATAGGTTAGCGGTTGCCAATTGCCCGGGGCCGGGATTGCAGCGACCGGTGTCGGCAGGGTGACCGACATCGGCGGATTCTTTGCGGAGTAGCCGGTGTAGTCGGCGTAAGGCACGCCGCCTGGCGTAAGTGTGCCGAGCTGGTTGGCGCCGTCGGCGTGGCATTTGTCGAGCATTGCCTTCGCAACGCCAATGCCGATGCCCGATGGCGTGGTGCTATCGGTCGAAGCGGGGGAAGCGGCGAAGCCCAGCGAGAGCAGGTAGGCGTCGAATGCGGCCTTTTGGGTTGGGAACTGATCGACCAGCGCGACGTGGGCGGCATAGCTCATCGCCTGCAGGCGGTTGGCGGTGTTGCGCTCCGCAGGTGGGCGCCGGAGGTCCGACGGGAGCGAGGCGAGCGCGACCGGATCATAAGCGGCCCATGCGTTGTACATGCTGGTGTGAAGCACGGCGAGCGAGCGCGCCGCCATCGGCGGACCCGGCTTGACGGTGCGGATCGCCTGCAGCGCTGCCTGGTTCCAGCCCATCACCGCCTTGAATTGTGGCGCCTGTTCCGATGGCGGAGGCGCGATACCGCTGCCGCCGCCGCACGCGGCGAGCGCACTTCCGACCGCCGCACCGGTCCCGATTTTCAAAAATGTTCTGCGCTGCATGGTTGTTCTCCAAGTCGACTGGTATCCAAGGTAGACACCAGTATCGTGGAGCTCAACTGTTCGGGCTTGCGGTGCGTCATACCGCCTGGGCCAACTTTTTTCAGGTTCGCCAGGCCGAAAATACGGACGAAAAAAAAGGAAATTACGATTGCTCGTAATTTCCTGATTTCTTGCTGCTATTCGTGGTAGGCCGTGCGGGATTCGAACCTGCGACCAACGGATTAAAAGTCCGCTGCTCTACCAGCTGAGCTAACGACCCGAAAGAAGCAAGATTATAGGGGGCATCGGCGATCCTGTCAAATGCCCAAGGCCAGATTGTTGGCAACGCGCGAACGCGCTATCAGGAAAGCTCACGCGGCGCCAACAAACCCGGGGTCAGGTCCGGCGAACCTGACCCCGACCTCGGCGCAGCTTACTTCAGCGTCGCCAGGCGGTCCTTGGCGGCCAGCGCGGCCGACGAACCGGGATACTTCGCCACCACCTGCTGCAGCGTCTTCTTGGCGTTCTTCTTGTCCTTCAGCGCGATGTAGCTGCTGGCGATGGTGAGCATCGCGTCCGGCGCGCGCGGGCTGTCCTTGTAATTGGACGTCAGGCTTTCCTGCGCCACGATCGCGTTCTTGTAGTCGTTCTGCGCGTAGTAGGCGTTACCGAGCGAGTACTGCGCGCTCGAGGCGTAGCTCGACTCCGGGAAGCGCCGCACGAACTCGGACAGCGCGGTCGATGCGCCCTTGAAGTCGCCAGCCTTGTACAGCGCCATCGCGGCCTCGTACGATTTCAGCTCGCTCACTTCGACTTCGGCTTCCTTGCCGTCGATGTTGACCTTGCGCGGCTCGAGCTTGGCGATGCGCGCGTCGAGGTCGGCGTAGAAGTCCTTCTGGCGCTTCTGCGCGGTGGCCACTTCATTGGCCAGCACTTCGATCTGCCCGCGCAGGCGCGCGATCTCCTGCATGGTCTGCTCGTGCTGGTTCACCAGGTCGAGCGCGGCGCTCTTGTCGGACTTGGTGTCGATCCGCGCATTCAGTTCGCGCGACAGGTTCTCGACCTTGGAGCGCAAATCGAGAATCGCCTTGCGCGCCTCGTCGTCGTCGAGAATGCCGGCGCCGGCGTGCAGCGGGAACCAGGCGGCGAGCGCGAAACAGGCCGCTGCAATGCGGGACTTGGAAATTGGTTTCATGGACGTGACTTTCTAAAAAATCGGGGCGGGTGCAGTCTGCACCGCACGCCGCCCCCTTGTCAATCGGCCGGTTCAGGCCAATCGATTAATAGACGATGTCGGCGCGGCGGTTTTCAGCCCATGCCGCTTCGTTGCTGCCGGTTGCCTTCGGCTTTTCCTTGCCCAGCGAGACCGCTTCCATCTGCGAATCGGACACGCCCATCGAGGCCATCGCCTTGCGCACGGCTTCGGCGCGCTTCTGGCCCAGCGCCAGGTTGTACTCGGTGCCGCCGCGCTCGTCGGTGTTACCCTGGATCAGGATCTTGCGCGACTTGTTCTTGTTCAGGTAGGCGGAGTGGTTTTCCACGACCGGCTTGCCGTCTTCGCGCACGGCGTAGCTGTCGAAGTCGAAGTAGACGCTGCGCTTGGCTAGCGCGCCTTGCGGATCGTTCAGCGGATCGGCGGTGCCGGTTTCGACTGGGCGCACGGCGTTGGTGTCGGCCACCGGCGCGACTTTTTCAGGGGCACGCTCGACGACCGGCGCTTCGTTCAGTTTGACTGGCGAGCTGCAAGCTGAGAGCAGGGCCGCGCTCGACACGATGAAAGCTAAACTCTTAAAATTGCGCATGATTTTCTTCTCCTGGTCTAGTTAAGGACTACTACTTACTTCATGAACGGGCCCCAGTTGGGCTCCCGTATATTTCCCGATTGGGTCGTCAGTCGCTGCTTGACACGTCCATCGACAGAGACCACGGCCAGGCCGGAGCCGCTGCCCTTGGTCGCGTACATGATGTACTTGCCGTTCGGCGAAAAACTCGGTTCGCTGGCGCCATCGGCCAGCCGCAGTTCCTGGCCGCTGGCCAGGTCCATCGCGTAAAGGGAGAAGCCGCCGTCGCGCTGCGAGATCCACGCCAGCGTCTTGCCGTCCGAGGACAGGCGCGGGCTGATGTTGTAGCTGCCGTTGAAGGTGACGCGGCTGGCCGCGCCGCCGCTGGCGCTCATCTTGTAGATCTGCGGACCGCCGCTGCGGTCGCTCGTGAAGTAAATCGTCTGGTCATCGGCCGAGAACTGCGGCTCGGTGTCGATGCCGTTGCTGTTGGACAGGCGCCGCAGGCCGCTGCCGTCGGCGTTCACACCGTACACCTGCGAGTGGCCGTCGCGCGACAGAGTCACCGCCAGGCGCGTGCCATCAGGAGACCAGGCCGGCGCCGAGTTGCTGCCTTTTTCGTTGGAGACGATGCGCCGCGCGCCGGTCACCAGGTCCTGCACGTAGATCACCGGCTTGCGCAACTCGAACGACACGTAGGCGACCTTGGTGCCGTCGGGCGACCACGATGGCGAGATGATCGGCTCCTTGCCGAACGCGGCGACCTGCATGCCTTCGCCGTCGGCGTCCGCCACTTCGAGGCGGTACTGGTTGTTGCTGGCCTTGGTGACGTAGGCGATGCGAGTGGCAAAAGCGCCGCGCGTGCCGGTCAGCTTTTCGTAGACGTCGTCGGCGATGCGGTGCGCCGCCAGGCGAGCCGATTTCGGCCCCACTACCGGCGAGAGCGTCGACAGCTGCGCCGACTTGATGGTGTCGAACAGCTTGTAGCGCACTTCGTAGCGGCCGTCCGCGTTGTGGTGCACGCTGCCCACCACCAGCGCGTCGGCGCCGCGCGATTTCCACTGGCCGTAGTCGACCGCGGAGGTCTCCGACAGCACCGTGCCGGCGTCGATCACCTTGAACACGCCGCTGCGTTCGAGGTCGGCGCGGATGATGGCCGACATCTGCGCCGGCGCGACCGATTCGTCGGCGAAGGTGGCGACGGCGACCGGAATCTGGTTGCTGGCGACGCCGGCGATCTCCACGCGCACTTGCGCGAACGCGGGCAGGGCGGCGAGCACGCCGGCGGAAAACATCAGGGTGGTGAGGGTTTTTTTCATTTGTCGGTTCGGTCCTTGGTTGGTGACGGAATGCGATATCAATTCAAATCCTTCATCTTGAAAGCGATCACAAGTGTTCGCTCCACGGTACCATCTTTCTTCTTTGGCAGTGGCGACGCTTTGGCAATGCCTTTTTCGACCGCATCGTCGAACGCGGCGATGCCGCTGCTCTTGACCAGCCGAGCCGAGATGATCTCGCCGGTAGGGAGCTGCTCAATCTTGAATTCCGCCGTCGGGTTGCCCGTAACGTCGGTATCGCCCGCGTACGAGGTCGTGCTCTTGACCTTGCCGCGGATGCTCGCCAAGTAGCCGCTGTCGATGCGCGGCGCGGTCGACTTGGCCGCGTCGCCCACCGTGCCGCTGCCGGTGATGCGCTTCATTTCCTCGGCGCGCAGCTTGTCGAGCTTGGCCTGCTCGGCCGCCGCCAGCTTCGACTTGGCGAGCTTGTCGGCCTTGAGCTTTTCCGCCAGCTTCTTCTCTTCGAGCTTCTTGTCGGCCAGTTCCTGCGCCTTCTTCTCCGCCTCTTCCTTCGCCTTCTTCTCGGCCAGCTTCTCGGCTTTCTTGCGCTCTTTTTCTTCCTTGGCGAGGCGTTTTTCTTCCTGGCGCTGCTCTTCGAGGCGCTCCTCTTCCAGCCGCTTCTTCTCGGCCTTGCGCTTTTCCAGCGCGATATCGGGCGGCTTCGGCGCGACTGGCTGCTCCACCGGCGGCGGCTCGACGGCTTTCGGCGCCGGCTCGGGCGGCGGCGCCGGTTCCGGTTCGGCCGTCTCTTGCCGCGGCGGTGGCGGCGGCGCCGCGGACTGGGCCTTCATGTCCCACACTTCGGCTTCGACCGCGACCGGCTCGGTGTTCTGCCAGTTCACGCCGATGAACAGGAACGCCAGCAGGCCGGCGTGCATCGCCGCGGCCAGCGCGATCGCCGGCCAGCGCTTCGGTTCGGGCGGCACCGTGTACGGCGCGCCGGCGGTGACGGGCTTCATGCTCACTTGGTCGCCAGCCCCACGCGGTTGATCCCCATCTTCTTCGCTTCGGAAATCAACTGGATCACGTCGTCGTACTTGCTGTCCTTGTCGCCGGCGATCATCACCGGATACTCCGGATGCTCCGCGTGCAGCGTGCGCAGCGCGCGCAGAACGCCGGCGCGGTCAGGCATGTCCTGCGCCGGCTGGCTGTTCTTGCCATTGACGCCGATCGACAGCGTGGCATTCGGCTTGAGCACCACCTGGATATAGTCGTCCGGCGGCAGCGCGGATTTCTCGGCGCTTGGCAGGTTGATCACGCTCGGGCTGTTGGCCGGCGGGATCACCATGAAAATAATCAGCAGCACCAGCATCACGTCGATGTAGGGCACGACGTTGATGTCGGACTTGAACTTACGGGCGCGGCCGCCGCGCATGCTGCTCGAAAGGGATGCCATCAGGTGCTCCGATCAGCGCGCCTGGCGCTGCAGGATGTTCGAGAATTCCTCGACGAAGCTCTCGAAGCGGATCGCCAGGCGGTCGATGTCGTGGGTGAAGCGGTTGTACGCGACCACCGCCGGAATCGCGGCGAACAGGCCGATCGCGGTGGCGATCAGCGCTTCGGCGATGCCGGGCGCGACGGCGGCCAGCGTGGCTTGCTGCACGTTGGCCAGGCCGCGGAAGGCGTTCATGATGCCCCACACGGTGCCGAGCAGGCCGATGTAGGGCGACACCGAGCCGACCGAGGCGAGGAAGTTCAGGTGGATGTCGAGCGCGTCGAGTTCGCGCTGGAAGGCGGCGCGCATGGCGCGGCGCGAGCTGTCGAGCACGGCGCCCATGTCGAGCTCGCGGCTTGACGCCTGCTTGCCCTTGATGAATTCGCCCATGCCGGACTCGAAGATGCGGGCCAGGGCGCCGCTCTGGTCGCGCTGGCTGCTGGCGCTCTGGTGCAGGGTGGGCAGGTTGCCGCCGGCCCAGAAGCTGCGCTCGAACAGTTCGGTCTGGCGGCGCGCGGCGCGGATCGCGAACATCTTGCGGAAGATGTAGGTCCAGCTGGTGAGGGAGACTCCCACCAGCAGCAGCATGATCAGCTTGACGATCAGGTGCGCATTGGCGATGAGGGCGATGAAGGAAAGGTCTTGGGCTGCGTTCATTGGGCGGCTAGGGTTTTTCTAATGTGTGGTGAGTCAGGCGGCGCGCATCTTGGCGGCCACGGAGTCGGGCAAGGGGCGCGGCTTGAGGCCGGCGCGGTCGACGCAACCGACCTTGACGCGGGCGCTGGCCAGCAAGGCGTCGCCGCAGGAAGCGTGCTGCATGAAAACGACCGAGGCCCGGCCGAGCTTCTCGATCGACAGGGTCAATGTTATTACATCATCGAGCCTGGCCGGCGCGTGATAGTCGACGCTGGCTGACTTGACGACGAAAATCGCGTCGTGCTGCTCGGCCATCTGCTGCTGGTTCACTTCCAGCGCACGCAGCCATTCGGTGCGCGCCCGCTCGAAAAATTTCAGGTAATTGGCATAGAAGACAATGCCGCCGGCGTCGGTATCCTCGTAGTACACACGGACTGTCCAGTTAAAAACGGAGGGCATTGCTGTTGCCATAAATGATATTGGGAAACATTTTACCCGAATTGGCTGCCATAAGTACGCCAGCGTACATAGTGATGGCAAGGCGCGATCCGCAGGGTTGGGGCGGTTTCGCGTCCGTAGTAGACGTTATGTCCACAATTGCGCCAAGTGCTGAAACAATTCCTAACAGGTTAACATCATTCGATACATTGGTACAAATCTATTTTCGACCGAGTAACTTTCAGGTCGTCGTACCAGCGAAGGCTGGTACCCATGCTGAGCGGGCAAAAGTGGCCGGAAACTCGGCATGGAACCTGCCTGCACGGCTACAACGGCCAATGGTCAGACCCGCTTGATCGCCAGCGGCCCGTAGCCCTGGCAGGTCGGCATCATCTCGATGAAGTTGATGTTGATGTGCGGCGGCAGGGTGGCGATCCAGAACGCGGTGGCGGCGATGTCCTGGGCTGTCAGCGGCTGAGTGCCTTCGTAGACCTTGGCCGCGGCCGCGTCGTCGCCCTTGTAGCGCACGTTGGAAAATTCGGTGCCGCCGCACAGGCCCGGCGCGATGTTGGTCGCCCGTACGCCGGTCCCGACCAGGTCGGCGCGCAGGTTCAGCGTGAACTGGTCGACGAAAGCCTTGGTCGCGCCATACACATTGCCGCCCGGGTAGGGCGTGGAACCGGCCACCGAGCCGAGGTTGATGATCAGGCCGCTGCCGCGCTCGACCATGGCCGGCAGCAGCGCGCGCGTCATCGTCACCAGGCCGGTGCAGTTGGTCGCGATCATGGTCTCCCAGTCGGCCAGCGACGCTTCGTGCGCCCCCTGCGTGCCAAGCGCCAGCCCGGCATTGTTGATCAGCACGTCCACCTGGCGCCACGATTGCGGCAGCAGCGCGAGCGCTTCCTCGATCGAGGCCTTGTCGGTCACGTCCATCTCGAGCGGCAGCGCCAGGTCGCCCAGTTCGGCGGCGAGCGCGTCCAGGCGGTCCTTGCGGCGTCCGCTGAGCACGACCTGGTGGCCGTTGGCGACGAAGGTGCGCGCCATTTCGGCGCCGAAGCCCGAAGATGCGCCGGTGATAAATACGATCATGGTGAAGTCCGAAAAGAGAAACGTCGTAAATTGTAGCCGAATTGGCCAGTTTCGATGACGGCGATGATAGTTTGTCACCACCTTCCTTGCCCATTCCTGGGCTTTAACTTACAATTTGGGCTCCATTACGTCTCACGTGACTGGCGAAAAGCCGCGGCCTCCACGCCGTTCGGCGAAAGGTGGACCTCCACCGGGGAACGTGAGATTTCATTAGCCGTTCGCCTGGGCAGCCATCGATGGAAGCGCGCGATGAGGCTGCCTCTTCGGTTATTCCGTCTCCCTCATTCGTTCCATACTGCCTGGTGCTTGCACCGATACCCGATTGGAGTTTTTCATGTTTGCAAAAGATCACACGCTCGCCAACGTTGACCCGGACCTGTGGGACGCGATTCAGAAGGAAAACAAGCGCCAGCAGGACCACATCGAGCTGATCGCCTCCGAGAACTACACCTCGCCGGCCGTGATGCAGGCACAGGGCTCGCAGCTGACCAACAAGTACGCCGAAGGCTACCCGGGCAAGCGCTACTACGGCGGCTGCGAATACGTCGACATCGTCGAGCAGCTCGCGATCGACCGCGTGAAGGCACTGTTCGGCGCCGAAGCCGCGAACGTCCAGCCGAACTCGGGTTCGCAGGCCAACCAGGGCGTGTTCTTCGCGATGC
>CAYXMO010000037.1:0-16587 GCA_964465935.1 uncultured Rhizobium sp. | reverse complement strand
TCCAGCTCCGCCACGAAGGCTTCGCCGAAATAGTATTTCAGCTCGTCGCGGGCGCCGTCGTAGAGGCTGGGGCCGTCGTCGACGCAGGCCAGGCTCTTGTCGAGAACTTCGCCGCTGGCTTCCAGGATGCCGTGGTTGAAGGTGACGGGAAAGAGCGTGCTCACGATCGGTTTGAGCGTGTGGTAATCGACACCCTTTTCCAGCGCGTAGCCATGGATCATACAGCCGCGGCCGGCCGGATTGTGGAAGACGCATTTTCCGCCGCTCTCGCGGGTGCGGACGTGGCGGCCGCCGGCGAATTCGGGGTCGGTGATGACTTCGCCGGTGAACCATTGCTCGCGCGGCGTGGCGATGCGGGATGCGAAGTCGTCGCCCAGGGCTTTCAGCCGCGCGACGTTCTCCAGGTCGATATCGACGCCGTAGGAGCAGCACTGGTCGCCGCAATAGCTGCAGGCCATGCAGCGCGCGAAATAGCGCCGGGTGAAGATCGCGGTATCCACGTCGCGAATGACCGGAGCGCCTTGGACGCAGACATAGTCGCGGCTGAGGCGCAGGACGGCCATCAGCGTCCGTTCGACAGCGCGTTGTCGACCAGCTTGACGATGAGCTGGTCGTAAGGGATGCCGAGCTGCTCGCCGGCGGCGGCGAAGCCGGCGTCGGGCGCGATGCAGGGATTGGTGTTGATCTCCAGCACCAGGGGCTCGCCATCGGGCGTGACGCGGAAATCGACCCGGACATAGCCGGTGAAGCCGAACAGCTTCCACACCCCGATGCACGACTTGCGCAGCTTGGCGGCGAGGACGGGATCGCGCGTGTCGGTGTCGAAGTCGCGCACCATCTGGTCGTTGATGTCCAGGCTCTCGTCCCATTTGGCGCCGTAGCCGACGATGCGCGGCTTGTCCGACGGCCAGTCGTCGAAGCGCATCTCGGCCAGCGGCATGACGATGGGCTCGCCGTCCGGGCCTTCCATCATCGAGATGTTGTATTCGCGGCCGTCGATATATTCCTCGGCGAACCATTTGCCGCCATGGCGCAGGGCGCTGTCGGCGGCGCGGGCCTTGACCGCCTCGGCGCCGAACACGACGCAGCCATCGTCGAGGCCGACCGAAGCGTCCTCCAGCGTCGATTTGACGATGTACGTCTTGTCGGCGAGGCCCTGCCAATCCGGCCCCTCGCTCCAATCGGCAGTGGGGATGCCGGCTTCGCGCATCTTGCGCTTGGTCAGCGGCTTGTCGGAGGTCAGCGCCATAGCGACGGCATCGACGCCGGTGAAGATCGCGCCGGCGTCGTCGAGCATGCGCGGCGCGATGGGAGCGAGCGCGCCCAGCCCGTCGATGCCTTCGACCATGTTGAAGACGACATCGGCCTTGTGGCTGGCAAGCAATTCGGCGAGGCGGCTGGGATCGGTGGTGAAGGGCGCCAGCGGCGCCTCGTGGCCGTGCTTGATCAGCGCTTCGGCGACCGCCTTGGCCGAGGTGATGGTGTCGATCTCCTCCGGCGGCGCGTCGGGCGCGATGTCGGAATGCAGGACGAGAATCTTCATGCCGGTTATCCCTTCAATGCCGGATAGCGCTTGCGGAACGAGGCCATGATCTTGCCGATCAGGTCCTGGTAGGAGACGCCCTCCCGGGTCGCGATGAAGCACATATCCGAATATTCCGGTCTGAGGCCAGCCACCGGATTGACCTCGATGAAGTTCGGCTTGCCGCCCGCGTCGTAGCGTATGTCGATTCGTCCGCCGTCGCGGCATCTGAGGCACGACCACGCCGCGAGCGCGACGTCGCCGGCGGCTTTGGCGTCGGCCGGCGGGGCGCCGACGATGTCGAGGCGGCCGTGCCAGTCTTCTTTGTTGACCAGGCCATAGCCGTCGCCGTGATAGCCGGCGAGCGGCACGATCTCGCTGACGCCGAGCACTTGCGCCTCGGCGCCGGTGCCGGTGATACCGACGGTGAACTCGCGCCCCGAAAGGTAGGTCTCGACCAGGACGGGCTGCTGGAAACGCTGCAGCAGGTCGGCGGCGCTGGCCTTCATCGCGGCGAGGTTGGCGACCTTGTTGTTGGTGTCGATGCCTTTTCCAGAGCCTTCGGCGACGGGCTTGAGGAAGAGCGGGTATGGCAGATCGATCTTGGCGGCGTCGGCGAGCGTCTCGATCACCGCGAAATCGGCGGTCGGCACGCCGCAATCGCGCACCACGCGCTTGCACATCGCCTTGTCGAGGGTCAGCGCCATGGTGAGCGGATCGGAGAAGACATACGGGAGGTCGAAGGCTTCGAGCAGTGCCGGCACCTGGGCTTCGCGGCCAATGCCCTTGAGGCCTTCGCAGAAATTGAACACGCCGTCCCAGCGCTCGCCGGCGGCAAGGCGGGCGGTGAGCTGCTTGACGTTGCCGATCAAGACCGGTTCGTAGCCGAGGCCGGCGAGCGCGTCGCGCAAGGCGTGGATGGTGATCTCGCTGTCGAACTCGGCGGTGTCTTCTTCGCTGTAGCCTTGGGCGAGGTAGTCGGCGCGCAGGTCGTAGGTGAGGCCGATCTTCAGCATCTCTCACCTCCCCCTTGCGGGGAGGCCGAAAAATCACTTTCGATTTTTCGGGTGGGGGGCGGCGCGGGACGGAGAGAGCGTCCCCCCACCCGACGTGCTCGCTTCGCTGCGCGCGTCGACCTCCCCACGAGGGGGAGGTGAAAAAGTGCCATAGCTCTCACTACTACTTGCAGGCCCTAGGCCTTACTTCCCGGCGCCCAGCGTGCCGCCCGGATCGGGGTAGGTGTAGGACTTACCCTCGAAGTTGCGCAGCAACAGGTTGTCGCCGTCGCGCCCCATCACATAGTTCGGGGCCAACTGAATCTTGCCGCCGCCGCCCGGCGCGTCGACCGCGAAGATCGGGGTGGCGTAGCCGGTGGTGTGGCCGCGCAAGCCGTCGATGATCTCGAGCCCCTTCTCGACCGTGGTGCGGAAATGGGCCGAGCCGCTGATCGGATCGCACTGATAGAGGTAATAGGGACGGACGCGGCGCTTGAGCAGACCCTGGTTGAGCTCTTTCATGATCGCGACGTCGTCGTTGATGCCCTTCATCAGCACGGTCTGGCTGCCCAAGGGGATGCCGGCATCGGCGAGGCGGGCGGTGGACTCGGTGGTCTCGTCCGTCAATTCGCCCGGATGGGTGGCGTGGATGCTCATCCACAGGGGATGATATTTCTTCAGGATCGCGATCAGGTTCTTGGTGATGCGCTGCGGCATGACCATCGGGATCTTGGTGCCGATGCGCAGGAACTCGATGTGCTTGATGGCGCGCAGGCGGCCCAGGAGGTAGTCGAGCTTGTCGTCGCCCAGGGTGAGCGGATCGCCGCCGGAGAGCAGGACGTCGCGGACCTCGGTGTGCTGTTCGAGATAGGCCAGCGCCTGGTCCCACTGCTTCATCGACAGATTGTACTCGCCGCCCGGATTGCCCACGACGCGGGCGCGGGTGCAATAGCGGCAATAGGTCGAGCAGATGCCGGTGGTGAGGAACAGGACGCGGTCGGGATAGCGGTGGACGATGCCGGGGGCGACGGTGTCGTGGTCCTCGCCTAAGGGGTCGTTGTCCTCGCCCCTTGTGCGGATGTACTCGCCGCCGGTGGTGATGTGGGTGCGGCGCAACGGCTCGGACGGATCCTTCAGGTCCATCAGGCTGGCATAATAAGGCGTGATGCCGACGGGGAGCGAGCCCTTGTGGCGGGCCACGGCGTCATGCTCGTCGGCGGAGAGGCGGAAGACGCGGCTCAGCTCTTCCAGGGTGCGGATGCGGGTGCGCATCTGCCAGCGCCAGTCGTTCCACTCGACCGTCGAGGTGCCGGGGTAGAACTGCTTATAGAAGGCGCGGGTCTGCGGATTAACCGGGAAGCGGAGCGCCGACTTCTTCGCAGGCGCGGCAACGGGTGCCCTCAAGGCTACCGCTGCATTCGGTATCGCTTCGGTCAGTTGAGGCCGGGCGTCCGATCTAGGCCGGATCGACCGTAGCGGAGGCTTGGCTTCGCGCCCCCGCGCTATCTGGAGACTCATCGTCCGATTAGACGCTCCGAAGTTGCCGCCCACGCGAAAGCCCCTATCGACTCCCCATCAACGGACGCAACGACATGAACGATATTTAGAGCCTTAAATCGGTTGTCAAGAGTAACGAGCAGGGGGCGGACCGGCTCAACCCCCTCGTGCGATTGCGCAAACGGGTCCGCGAGTCGCGAAACGATGCGTATACGGACGAAATCGCGCGGGTTGCGGGCAGGAACGATTCGAGCGCCGGGCGTTTTCATCTAAGCCTTGCCGAATCGCAGTTAGATAGATTCTTCGAATCGCATCCGAGGGTCGAGAATCCGGCACTGCGAGGCGCGCACGCGGCGCGATTCGCAGCGCCGATCGCCGGCGCGAAGGGGGTGGCGTGGCCGCCACGTCCCTGTGAATGAAAATGTGAAGTCCTGTGACCGGAGCGCCTCACTCGGCCGGCGGGACGGTCACGTCATGGGTCGCAGAGACTCGGTAGAGGGTGATGTGCACCCGCTTGCCGCGCGAGTAGTTGAGGCCGTCGAGCTCGCCGACCTTCACCGCATCGGCTTCGAGTTCCGCCAGATGCGCGAGGAAGGCGGGACGCTCGCGGTCCTCGATCAAAGCGAGGCCGCCCTGCGCGGCACCGACCTCGGCGGCACCGGTGCCGTCGGTCAGGCTCGTATCGGTGCCTAGGAGAAAGACGAGGCTGGGCTCTGTGTAGCCGGCGAGGACCGGCGGCGGATCGCCCGATACTTTGTGCGCGTTCACCAAAGCAGCGGCGCGCGGGCTGACCCAGA
This sequence comes from uncultured Rhizobium sp., assembly GCA_964465935.1. Lineage (GTDB taxonomy): Bacteria > Pseudomonadota > Alphaproteobacteria > Micropepsales > Micropepsaceae > Rhizomicrobium. The sequence goes on along the minus strand of CAYXMO010000037.1, from coordinate 11,776 downwards.
TCGTATCGAGGCGCGGCGCGGCGCCGGCGGCGATCGCGGGATAGAAGGCCAGCACCGCCAATGTCGCCGACGCCAAAGCGCCGAGCACGGAGCGGCGAAGGTAAAGAACAAGAGCGGCCAGGCCCAAGGCGGCGCCGAGGCCGGCGGCAGCCATCAGCCACCAGGTGCTGCCGGCGCCGTAGAAACGGGGGGCCAAGACCGGCGCGGCGGCGAAGGCGGCGACGCCGAGCGCGAACTGGACCGCCGCGAGCCAGACGAGAATCGGCTGCCAGCGCCGCTCGTCCGTACGCGGGGTCAGCAGCCACAGCGCCGCCAGCAGCGCCAGCGCCGGATAAGCGGGGAGGACGTAGTGCGGCAGCTTGGTCGGCACGATCTCGAACATCAGCCAGCTGGCGCCGGCCCAGGCGAGCAGGAAACGCGTCGCCGGATCGGCGTGGCGGCGGATCGCGGCGCCCAGGCCGGGTACGACGAACAGGATCGCGGGCCAGAAGGTCAGCGTGACCAGGGCGAGATAGTAGCCGGGCCAGGCGCCATGGCTCTCCTGCCCGCCGGCGAGCTTGGCGGCGAAGTCCTGGCCGAGAGATTGCTCGTAGAATTCGCCATGGCTTTGGAAACTGATCGCGACCGCCCAGGGCGCGACGATCAAAAGGACGATGCCGGCGCCGTAGAGCGGCCGCAGAGCCTTGAGCCAGCGCCACGCCCAGCGATCCCAGGCGATGAGGGCGATGACGGTCAAGGCGCAGACCGCGGGCACGACGGGACCCTTGATCAGGATGCCGGCGGCGAAGGCGGCCCAGCCGATCAGGATGAGGCGCAGGCTGGGCGCGGGGTTCTCAGGATCGCGGGCGGCGAGATAGACGCGCAACAGGACGCCGATCGCGCCCATCAGGCAGGCGAGCTGAACCGCGTCGGTGGTGGCGATGGTCGCTTCGGCGGTGAGCAGGACCGAGGTGCCCATCAGCGCGGCACCCGTCCACGCGACCTCGGGGATGGCGAAGGCGCGCGCCGTCCAGAAGCACAGCAGCACCGCGAGGATGCCGCCCAGCAGCGACGGCAGGCGGTAGGTCCAGATATGGCTGCGGTCGCCCAGACCGGCGACGAAGGTGGCGGCGGATTGCAGCCAATAGATGCCGACCGGCTTCTTGTAGCGCGGGACATGGCCGAAGCGGATGTCGATGAAGTTGCCGCTCTCCAGCATCTGGCGCGAGGACTGGGCGAAGCGGCTCTCGTCGCGGTCGAGCGGCGGCAGGCTGAGCACGCCGGGCGTCCACAGCACGAGGCAGAGCAGGCTGAGCGTCAGCCACCAGCGCCGCGCCGCCCAGGACAGCATCCGTCCCATCCGGCCGTCGGGCACCGCCGGCAGCGCGGGCGGCGCGGGCAAGGCCGGCGCGGCCTCGTCCAGACTCATATGGCCAGTCTCTTGGTGGAATGGCTTTTGAACGCTTCGGCCTCGTCCGGCGTCCGCCGGCGGGGGGAATGCGGCAAATGGGTCATCCTGGAACAAGCCTGTTTATCGAGGAGCCGGGCCTGTATAAGGCGCCCGGCTGGAAATTGCGCAACGCGACGCGGGGCCGGGAAGAACGGCCGGCCGCGACTCTATTCTACGACGGGATCGAACGGAACCTCAGCATGGCGGTAGCCCTTTCCGTGGTCGTGCCGGTCAAGGACGAGGCGGGCAACGTCGCGCCCCTGGCGCGCGAGATCGCGGCCGCGCTGAAGGACGAAGCGTCGTCGGAAATCATCTTCGTCGACGACGGCTCGAGCGACGGCACGGCGGCGGCGCTGACGGCGCTGAAGACCGAGATGCCGAGCCTGCGCGTCATCCAGCATGGCCGCAATTTGGGCCAGAGCCGCGGTATCCGCACCGGGGTGCGCGCGGCGCGCGGCGCGGTCATCGTCACGCTCGACGGTGACGGCCAGAACGATCCCGCCGACATCCCCAAGCTGCTGGCGATCCTGCGCGGGCCCGACGCGGCCAAGATCGGCGTCGTCTCGGGCGTGCGCGCCAAGCGCCAGGACACCTATAGCCGCCGCCTCGCCTCGCGGATCGGCAACAAGGTGCGCGCCGCGCTGCTCAACGACGGCGCCAGCGATACCGGCTGCGGGCTCAAGGTTTTTCGCCGCGACGCGTTCCTCGCCCTGCCCTATTTCGATCACCTGCACCGCTTCATCATCACGCTGATGCTGCGCGAGGGCTATGACGCGCGCTTCGTCGAGGTGAATCACCGGCCGCGCACCCAGGGGACCTCGAAATACACCAATCTGGGGCGCATGCTGGTCAGCGTGAGCGACATCCTGGGCGTGCGCTGGCTGCAGCGGCGCTACCGCGGCGGCGAGACCTCGAAGGAAATCTGATGAACTACCTGACGCATCTGTTCACGGCGCAGAACGGCGCGATCTGGGCGGCGATCGGGTTCCTGGGCCAAGGCGTGTTCGGGGTGCGCTTTTTGATCCAGTGGCTGCGCAGCGAGCAGGCCGGCCACAGCGTGGTGCCGATCGCGTTCTGGTATGTCAGCGTCGCCGGCGGGCTGATCAGCCTGTCATACGCCCTTCATCTTCAGGCCTGGCCGCTGGTGCTGGGCCAGGCGATGCCGATCCCGATCTACCTGCGCAATGTCTATATGATCCTGCGCGACCGCCGCCGCGGCACCGCCACCCCCGCGGCTTAACCAAATCGCGCACCTTAACCAATGGAAGTGTGGGCGCCCCTTTTTCGCCCCAATATGATACAAGCCTGTGCTGGCCGGCGACGGCCCGTGTAATGGACGCGTGTTCCGGGCGGCCGGTCACGCCTCTTGGGGAGGAAAACCATGCTTCGCCTGTTTCCGCTGCTTCTGCTGCCCGTCATTCTCTACAACCTGATCGCGCTGGGCGGCGGGGTGATCTTCCATATGGATCTCCAGGACGCGTTGAGCATCAAGCATGCCCTCGGCATCAAGATGTTCTCGGGCGAGACCTGGATGTTCAGCTTCGGCGATTTCATGATCCTGCTGACGCTGGCGCTGCTGTTCGTCGAAGTCGTCAAGGCGACGCGCACCACCTCGCGCGAGATCATCAATCACGGCCTGTCGATGCTGACCTTCGTGGTCGCGCTGATCGAGTTCATCACGCTCAAGGGCTTCGCCTCGACGCCGTTCTTCTTCATCATGATCATGTGCCTGTTCGACGTGGTCGCGGGCTACACGATCTCGATCGTGGCGGCCGAGCACGACCTCGGCCTCGGCCGCGCCGGCACCGACTGACGGCGGCGGCAAGACTTGCAGACGGGCGGTCCCTCGCGGGGCCGCCCGTTTTGCGTTTTCGGGTGAGGGCCTGCGCCGGCGCCTTATGACAGTTCCCCTCACCTAGCAAAATCTAACGCTTAGCTCCGCTCCGCTACGCTAAACGTAAGATTTTGCGTCCTCTCCCGCACGCGGGAGAGGTTACGACGGCTCATAGCCGAACGCCGCGACCCAGGGCGCCAGCAGGCCGAGCACCGGGTCCACCTGCGCGCGGTTGCCCGCGATCACATCCGCGCGATGTTGGCGGCGGCCTTGGAAGCGCCCGCGCGCAGCCTTCAATCCGCCACGCCCCGTCACCACGGTCGAAGCGTTCCCAGGAGGCGGGGTGTCGACATGGCAGCGTGGCGCAACAGCAAGGTTCTGCTCGCCGGATGCATCGCTTTGGGCGTCTTCGCGGCGTTCTTCTATGGGCCGATCCGGCCGGAGCGTTGGGGCAGCGCCGACGCGGCCGCCCGCCCGACGCTCAAAGCTTTCGACTCGGACGCGGCGCTACGCGCCTATCTGAAACATCTGGCGCGGCGCGTGCCGCCGATGCCGGCGCCGCCGGCGGCGATGGGCGAAGCCGACAGCGTCGCCAGGGCCGAGGCACCGGCGCAGCCCGGCATCACCAATGTCCAGGAAGCGGGCGTCGATGAGGGCGACATCGTCAAGTTGCACGGCGACACGCTGGTGGTGCTGCGGCGCGGACGGCTGTTCACGCTGGCGCTGGGCGCGATGCGGCCGATCGATGCCATCGACGCCTATCCGCCCGGCGTCGATGCGCGCGGCGACTGGTACGACGAGATGCTGATCGCCGGCGATCATATCGTCGTCATCGGCTACAGCTACAGCCGCGGCGGCACCCAGATCGACCGCTTCACGATCGACGGCCGCGGCCATCTGCGGTTCGACGACGCCTATCAGTTGCGCTCGAACGATTATTATTCGGCGCGCAACTATGCCTCGCGGCTGATCGGGAGCCGGCTGATCATCTATTCGCCGCGCTATCTGCCTTACGGCGACGCCGATCCGTTCGCGGCGCTGCCGGCGCTTCGCAAATGGAACCCCAAGCGCGGCAATGGCGGCGCCTTCGAGCGCATCGGCACGGCGCGCGAAGTCTACATGCCGCCCAACCTGCCCACGGACGACATCTCGGCGGTGCACACGGTGGTGTCCTGCGACGTGACGGCGGCCGAGCTCGGCTGCAAGGCGACCAGCGTGCTGGGGCCCGACAGCCGCACCTTCTACGTCTCGCCGCACGCGGTGTATGTCTGGCTGTCGCCCAATTGGAGCGCGCAGGGGCGCGGCCACCGGGCGCCGTCGCTGGTCTACCGCCTGCCGCTGGACGGCGGCGCGCCATCGGCCGCCGGGGCGCGCGGCGTGCCGGTCGACCAGTTCTCGTTCCGCGAAGACGCGGCGGACGGCGTGCTCAACGTCGTGGTCCGCAGGCAAGGCGACGGCGACGCGATGTGGGCGCCGGAATGGACGCAAGGCACCGCCGGGCTGCTGCGCCTGCCGCTGTCGGTGTTCGGCGACGGCACGGACGAAGCGGGCCGGGCGCGCTACCGCATGCTGCCGCTCAAATCGAACGGCCTGGCCTTCCACAACCGCTTCGCCGGCGACTATCTGCTGTACGGCGAAGGCAATGATTGGGGCGGGCCTGAGAACGGCGGCGCCATCCTCTATGCCGCGCCGCTGCACGGCGGAGCGGTGGCGCAGCTCAAGCTGCCGCACGGCGTCGACCGCATCGAGCCGATGGGCGGCGATGCGGTGGTGGTCGGCAGCGACGAAAACAATCTCTACTTCTCCGCCGTCTCGCTGAGCGGCGCGATGCCGGCGCTGGGCGACCGCTACGTCCAGACCGGCGCGGCGCAATCGGAGACCCGCAGCCATGGCTTCTTCTTCCATCCGGTGGACGGCGCGGGCGACGGCGTTCTGGGCCTGCCGATCACGCGGCCGGCGCGCCCGGCCTATCGCCAGCTGACCGAAGATTCCGCCGCGGTGACGTTCCTGCGCCGCGACCATGGCCGCTTCGAGCCCTTGGGGGAGCTGGGCGCCAACGACGCCGGCCTCGCCGACGATGCCTGCGTCGCGTCCTGCGTCGACTGGTACGGCAATGCGCGGCCGATCTTCATCGGCGGGCGCGTCTTCGCGCTGATGGGCTATGAGCTGGTGGAAGGGGCGCTCAGCCGGACCGCGATCCGCGAGAGCGGCCGGCTGCCCTTCGCGCCGAGGGCCGGGCGGGCGCCGTGACCGGCTGGTTTGCATTTGCCCCGGACACGGGATATTTCGCGCCCCTGCCCTGCGCTTGGGTTTACGGCGTGGAGCGTCCCCGGACAGGTGGCCGAGTGGTTTAAGGCGCACGCCTGGAAAGTGTGTAACGGTTAATAGCCGTTCGAGGGTTCGAATCCCTCCCTGTCCGCCACCCTTCGCTCGCGAAGCGAGAGAAGGCGTCCGTACGCTGTCGCTACGGACCGCCGAAGCCGTCCATACGCTGTCGCTATGGACGGGGGAAGGCGGGCCGGTTGCCGCGAGCTACGGCTCAGCAGGCCAACCCACGCTCGCGCAACGAGCGGAGGTTGCCCTCCGAGGCTTTAGCGTAGGAGGGCTGCACCAACCCTGCGAGCTTCGGTTGGCAGGCGCACCCTACGCTGCGCAGCAGCGGAGGGTACCCTCCGAAGCCCGCAGGAGCGTAGGGAGGCTGGCTCAAGGTTCGCGCGTCGACACGCTGCCGCTATCGACCCGAGTCGTTGCCCCGGCTCGGCCGTGCGCGGCGGAATTGCGCGTACATATCGTCAAACACCGCGCTGCCCCGCGCGATCCGCGTTTCGTCGTCGTCGTGGGCGGCGCAGATACCGGCGATGACGTGGGCCACGCCTGCGGTCTCCTCGCGCCCGAACTTGCCGTCTTTCAGGTCCATGTCGTGAACGATCTCGGCAATCGCTTTGAGCGCCGCGTCCTTGCCCGGCAGGCCCTGGACCAGCACTTCGAACGTGCATTTGTCGCCCTCATGGGTGAACTCGCCCTTGAACATGTCGAAGCGCTGCTCGCCATCCTTGTGGCGGTGGGATTTCTCCTCCACGAACTTGAACTTGGCGTCCGGATCGATGAAGCGCCGGATCAGCCAGGCGCTGGCGATGCGGTCCACATAAACGCCTTTGCGCGTCACCCAGGTCTTGTTCTTGAGCCCCTTCATGGGATGGACCTCCTCTTTGGCGCCATCGTCGAACGCACTTGCAGCGCTCCGGCGCTCCAACTCGGTAAGGTGACCTTCCACAGTCAGGCGGCCCGTCGCGCCGAAGAAGTCGCGGGCGGCGATGGCGTCGAAGCGCTGCCTGATCTTCTCCAACTGCGGTTTGAGGTCTGTGGCGTCTTTGCCCTTGCGCGCTCCCTTGAGGGCGCGAAGCTCCGTCGTCAGTTCGGCATAGTCGGCATCGCGGGCGGCATCGAACAGCTTGCGAACCTCGTCATCGCGAAGGCCGTCGACGAGTTCGGCTTCGCAGACCATGCCTTCGCCGCCGCTCTTCTCGATCTCCTGGAGCAGCCACTGAAAATCCTCCAGGGTCTGCTCGTTCGAGGGCAACACATAGACCGAGTTCTTGACGGAGACCGCGCCCAGGCCCTGGAGCCGCCGCCAGACCTTCACCCGCAGATAGGCGGGCTTGGGCGGCAGCTGGTGGACCAACATCAGCCAACGGCTGGCGGGCTTCTTTTGCGCTGGCGTCGGCTTGCGGTTCATTGATAGGGTTATATCACGCGATGGATCATAGCGAAAACACGTGTATCAGAATGCCGCCCAATCGCCTTTCACGACCGCGCGGTTTCGGTGTCGTTCATGGCTAGCGCGCCCGTTCCTTTCCGCGAGGCCGTCTGGACCTGGGCGCGGATCGCGGCGCTGAGCTTCGGCGGCCCGGCAGGCCAGATCGCGGTCATGCACCGCATCCTGGTGGAAGAAAAGCGCTGGATCGGCGAAGAGCGGTTCCTGCACGCCCTTAACTATTGCATGCTGCTGCCCGGGCCGGAGGCGCACCAGCTCGCGGTTTATATCGGCTGGCTGCTGCATCGCATTCGCGGCGGGATCGTCGCCGGCACGATCTTCGTGCTCCCCGGCCTGGTTGCCCTCGGCCTGCTCAGCTGGATTTACGCGACCTTCGGACAGGCCGGCCCGGTGCAGGCCCTGTTCTTCGGGCTCAAGTCCGCGGTTCTCGCGGTCGTGCTGGAGGCGATCCTGCGGGTGGGGCGCCGGGCGCTCAAAACGGCCGCGCATCGTGTCATCGCCGCCGCCGCCTTTGTCGCCCTGTTCCTGTTCGGGGTGCCGTTTCCGTTCGTCATCCTCGCGGCGGCGTCGATCGGATTTGCGGGCAATCGCTTCAACCCGGCATGGTTTGCGAATGCGGGCGGACATGGAAGCGCGGTCGTCGATAGCGGGCCGCCCGCTCTTATCGATGCCGCTTTTGCGCGCGGCGTGCCGTCGCATGTGCGGCCATCCATCGTGCGCTTCGCCGCCATTGCGGTCATCGGCGGCGTGGTTTGGCTGGGGCCCGTGCTCGCGCTGTGGGTCGCGCGCGGTCCCGCCGACGTGTTCACCACGATTGGCGCCTTCAACAGCAAGATGGCGGTCGTCACGTTCGGCGGGGCCTATGCCGTCCTGTCCTACATGGCGCAGCAGGCCGTCGAGCACTATCATTGGCTGAAGCCGGACGAGATGCTGGTTGGCCTCGGCTTCGCGGAGACCACGCCGGGACCGTTGATCTGCGTCGTCCAGTTCGTCGGCTTCCTCGCGGCCTATCGCGCACCGGGCGCGCTTGCCCCAGCCCTCGCCGGAACGCTCGGCGGCTTCCTCGCGATGTGGACGACCTTCGTGCCGTCGTTCCTCTGGATATTCCTCGGCGGCCCTTATGTCGAAGCCCTGATCGGCATCAAATGGCTCAACGCCGCCCTGTCGGCGATTACCGCGGCGGTGGTGGGCGTGATCCTCAATCTCGCCGTGTGGCTCTCGCTGCATACGCTATTTGGGACCGTCAACGTCCTGCACGTTTCGATCCTTGCCCTGAATGTGCCGGTATTGAGTACCGTCAACTGGCCGGCATTGGTTCTTTCCGCCGCCGCCGTCCTCGCCATGTTCCGCTTCAAAGTCGGCATGCTTGCGACCCTGGCGGTTTGTTCCGGACTTGGCGTCGTCTACTATCTGGCGATGGGCGCGCCCTGAGAGGCGAGATGCGATTGCACTTGATCGCCGGTCTGGTCTTCAGCTTGGTGGCCATCGGTGCCTCCGCCAGCGAACCCTTTGGCGGCAAGTTCTCTCTCGTCGGGGACTTCCCGCTTGGATCAGCAACGGATCGGATGGACTATCAGTCCATCGATTTGCAAGCTCACAGGCTATACATCGCCAAGATGGGAGACGGGAAGCTCCTCGTTTTCGACATCGAACACAACAAACTCGTCGCCCAACTGGACGGCTTTCCGAAGGTGACCGGTGTGCTCGCCGTACCGGCCTTGCACAGGGTGTATGCAAGCGTTCCCGGCGCCGGTGTCCTGTCGGCCATCGGGGTCGGCGTCGGGATGCTCGGGCTGTCGCGGGGCTCCGGCGAAGTCGTGGTTCTGGATACTGCGAGCCTCAAAGAGATCGCCCGCGTTCCAGGAGGCGTTTTCCCGGACGGCATCGCCTTCGATCCCGCCGACAACCGCATCTTCGTCTCGGACGAGATGGGCTCGGCAGTGACCGTCATCGATGCAAGAACCAACGCCGTCGCCGGCCGCATCGACGCCGGTGGCGAGGTGGGGAACATCCGCTTCGATCCGGTGGGCGCTCTGACCTATGCGCCGGTCCAGTCTCGCAACGAACTGATCGTAATCGATCCAAAACGACTTGTTGTCGTGGCACGGTATGCCTTGCCGGGGTGCGAACATCCCCACGGACTAGCGCTGGCGCCCGGACGGGCCATTGGCTACGTGGCCTGTGACGAGAACGACGTTCTGGTCACTATCGATCTCAAGGACGGCAAAATCCTGAAACGTCTCCGCGTCGCCCATGATCCCGATGTTCTGGCCGTCGATCCCGATCTCAAGAGATTGTACGTCGCGGGCGAGACGGGGCAGCTGTCCACGTTCGACATTGCTGAGCCGACCGCACCCCTCCCTCTCAGCGAGGTCGAGATCGGTCCTAACGCGCATTCCGCCGCGGTCGATCCAGCAACGCATCGGCTCTACGTCCCGCTGGCCGATGCGAGCGGCAAGGCGATCATGCGCATCTTGGCACCACGCTAGCGCACGGTTACGGCGGAGGCCCGGTCGAAGCTCTTTTCGCGCCCCGGAAGGACCAGCAGTCCAACCGTCGTCTGCGTCGCGCTGTCGTCAAAGCCGTCCAGGCCGAAATCGACATCGGTCCCGATCTTCGCGGGCGTGAACGTGCCGAAGATGCGATCCCACAGCGAGAGAATGTTGCCGTAGTTCGAGTCGGTGAAGCACCTGGTCCGTGAATGGTGGACCTTGTGCATGTTCGGCGATGTCGTGAACCACGACAGGAAAATATCGAGCCGGAGCGGCAGGCGGATGTTGGAATGCTCCGTCAAGCCGATGAGGGTCGACGTCACGCGGTAGGCGACGAACGCGGCCGGGCTGACGCCCAATACAATGGCCGGGACGGCCATGAACACATAGCGGATCAGGCTTTCTCCGGGATGCTGGCGGATCGTGGTCGTGACATCGAGCGCGGGATCGGAATGGTGCACGCAGTGGAAGCGCCAGAAGAACGGCACTTTGTGCATCGAGACATGCGCGATGTAGGTGCAAAGATCGAGCAGGACGATCGAGAGCGCCAACAGTGCCGCCGGTCCCAGCATGAATTGTCTGAGGAGGCCGACGTGAAGCGCATCCAGCCATGCCAGGAGCACCAATATCGCGGTGTTGAACACGAAATTGGTCAGGAAGGTGATGAAGGTCAGCGTCAGATTGGGGCCGAGATGCGTGTCGTTCAGCTTGCCGCGCGGATGGAGTGGGATGAAGAGTTCGATCACCATCAGGACGGTCATGCCGACCAGCACCGGCGCTAAGCCCAGACCAAAGCTTGTCGCGGCGGTGGCAAGGTTCGTTGGCATTGCAATCTCCTCTAGGCCGGAACGAAGCGGCGCGGATGCGCGTCCAGACGGCTCTTGGTCAGTTTCGCGAGCGCGGCGTGTGCTTCCTCCGGGATGGGGAAAACGGCGCTGACATTGATCTCGCATAGGACGTAAGTGTCGTTCCCCGAGGCGTCGCGCGGCCCATAGAGGAAGTCGGCGTCCCAGATCACCGGCATCGCGTTCTTGTCGATCTCCAGGAGGCGCATCAGCCCCGGCACCCATTCGCGCTCCATCAGATCGCGCAGCGCCTGGAACTGCGGTGCGCTCGGCGGATGCATGATGCGCGGGCCGGGCTGTGCCTGCGGTGAGTCCGGCCCTTCGGGCGGCGGCGGAATGAGCGCCTTGATGAGCTGGTGACCGAAGCCAGCCACCTTGTCGCCGCTGACATAGCAGCGGATCATCCCGTCCGGCAGCCTTGGCTGAAACGGCTGATCGATCACGCAGCCGCCAGCGGCGAAGTAGGCGTCGCAGCGTCCGAGAAACGCCGGCAGCGGCAGCGTCTCCGGAACACTGCCGCGTTGCGCGTGAAGAACCCGCACATTCGCTCCGTCCAACGCTTCCACTTTCCAGACGCCTTGTCCGCCATTGCCGCGATTGCGCTTCAGGACCCTTGGTCCGCTCTGCGCCAGCCGCGTCGAGAACTCGGCGCGCAGCGCGTCGGGGCCGCGATAAACGTACGTGTCGGTGCCCCAGCCTAGCGTGCGCGTGCGGTACAGAACCTCCTTGACGCCCATCTTGAGGATCACGTCGGGATGGGTGCTGACCCACACGCCGCCAGCGGCGATCTCCCGCAGGAGCGGGTCGAGCTGCGCTCTTGTCCGGCCATCCGAAAGCGGATCGACCCAGACGAGCACGCCATCGAGGCCCAGCAGCTGCGTCCGAACCTCGTCGCCGAACTCCTCGGCATAGACGACCGGTTCCGCCCGGATGCCCTCAGCTTCAAGAGCCTCGAAAATACGGACCAAGCGGGTGTTCTTTGTCGTCGCCTTGACGCGAGCGTCACGATCGCCGCGCCAGAGGATGCCGATCCTGTGCATAACGCGTTCTCCAAACCGTCATAGCTACGGACATATCACATCAATTGACTTAATGAAACAACTGTATCATGACTCGCGCTTCGAACAAGGAGGCCGGTATGCGGTGGTTAAGATGTGCGACGCTTGCTGGGCTGGTAGCGGTGCTGGTGTCGGCGTGCGGTCCGCAGAAGGACGACGGCACCCATCCCCGGCCGATTTGGAGCACTGCCGTTCCGCTTGGGCCGCTGCCGCGTGTCGCCATCCCGCAGCGCTATCGGCTGGACTTGTCCATCGACCCGGGCAAGGAGAACTACTCGGGCTATGTCGAGATCGACATCGCGCTGAAACAGCCGCAACGCAGCCTGTTTCTGCACGGACTAGG